>PLAH01000167.1 GCA_003134045.1 Gammaproteobacteria bacterium | reverse complement strand
CGCGCCACGCGGGCCATCGCGCGCGGGTAGCGCCGGTGCAACGGCGTCGGCACCCGCGGCCTCCGCGCTCGCGGCGGCATCCGCAGGGGCATTCCCGCCCGGCAGGCCCGCCGTGGGCTGCACCGGGACCGCGGTCGCGGCCGGCGTGCTGCCGCGTGGATGCCAGGGCTTCCACCAGAGGATGCCGGCCAGGCCTGCGGCGACGACCGCGAAACCGGCCATTTGCAGCCACGGAATCTCACTGCCCGTCGGCGCGGACGTGGCCATTCTCATGCTGNNGGTGCGGGCGGCGGCGGCGGCGGCTCCGCGGGTTGCGACGAGTACGCCTCGACTATCTCGGCGGGCGGCAGCCCCAAGATCTCGGCGTAGCGCTTCAAATGCCCCTTGGCATAGACGGAGGGACCGACGCGGGCGTAGTCGCCGCTTTCCAGCGCGTCGACCACCCAGGCATCCAGATGCAGCTCGTCCGCAACCTTTTGCGCACTCAATCCCTTGCGCTCTCGTTCAGCTTTCATTCGCTGTCCGAGCGTTGCCGCCGCCTCGCTCATCGATCGACGCCGGACCGCATCAATTGTGCCTGTTCGGAATTGGGAAACTCGGTCTGAACGCGCCGCGCAAAAGCGGCGGCGGCGGTCGCGTCGCCCAGCTTGCGCTGCGCGCGAAAGCCCAGCCACAGTACTTCCGCGGTGGGCGGATTCACGGCCAGATAGCGCTGCGCGTAGTCCAGAGCCTGCGCGGCGTCGCCGCTGTCCATGGCGAGGTTCCCCAGCTGCAGCACGGCTTCCGGCATATTGGGCTTGATCGTCAACGCGCGCGTGAAGTAGCGCTGCGCATCGACGGCGTCGCCGATGCTCTCGACGCACACGCCGGCATTCACCAGCGCCACCTCGGGCGTTTGATAGACCGGATTGCGCGCCACCTCGTTGAACAGTTTTTCGGCTGCGACGGCTTTGCCGGTGCGGCACAGGAATCCCGCATAGTTGTTCTGGATGTTCGGGTCCTGCCGCCCTAAGCGCGCGGCGGCCGAGTACGCGCGCTCGGCTTTCGACGTCTCGTTGAGGCGCTCGTAAATCAAGCCTGCGGTCAACTGCACGTTCGCGTTGTTGGGATCCTGCTTCAGGCCGCGCTCGATGGTGTCGCGCGCCGCCGCCAGCTTGCCGATCTTCATGTACTCGATCGCCAGCTGCACGTTCACGGACGCGGCCTCCGCCCCGGTCTTGCCCGGCGCCAAGCCGGTGTTCACGCAGGCCGCCAGGCTCGAGCCCAGCAGCACGGCCGTCACGGCGAGCAGACTCTTGAGTGTCATCAAACCTCCGCTTGAGAACGCGAAACGGTGTTGAGCCGGGACCCCAGGCGCACGAGCGTGCGATCGGTTACCTGCCCTGCGAGTTGCCCGCAGGCGGCATCGATATCGTCGCCGCGGGTCCGGCGTATCGTCGCAATCACCCCATTCTCGTTGAGGATGTCGCGGAATCGAACGATGGTGGCCGCCGGCGAGCGCCGGTAGCGGGTGCCGGGGAACACGTTGAACGGGATCAGATTCAATTTGGCGGGACGGCCGCGCAGCAAGCGCGCCAGCTGCCGCGCATGTTCGGGTTTGTCGTTGATGCCGTCCAGCATGACGTACTCGAAGGTGACGCTGCGGCCGTTCTGCTTGTCCAGGTAGTGCCAGCAGGCGGCGAGCAACTCGTCGATCGGATGCTTGCGATTGATGGGCACCAGTTCGTTGCGCAGCGCATCGTTCGGCGCGTGCAGGGACACCGCGAGCGCGACGTTGCACTCCTCGGCCAATTTATAAATCTGCGGCACCAACCCCGACGTGCTCAGCGTGACCCGCCGCCGCGACAAGTCGTACCCCAGATCGTCCATGAAAATCCGCATCGCCGGCACGACGTTGCGATAGTTCGCGAGCGGCTCGCCCATGCCCATCAACACGATGTTGGTGATGGTCCTGCCGTAGGTGCTGCCGTCCGTGCGGGTCTGCATCCCCTCGGCGGTCAATTCGCGATGCGCCAGCCACACCTGGCCCACGATTTCCGCCACGCTCAGGTTGCGATTGAACCCCTGCTGCGCGGTCGCGCAAAAAGTGCAGTCCATGGCGCAGCCGACCTGGCTGGAAATGCACAACGTGCCGCGGTCCGGTTCCGGGATGTACACCGTCTCGATGCCCTGAACCTGATCCATGCGCAGCATCCACTTGCGGGTGCCATCCGACGAGCGCTGCTCAGTGACGATCTCCGGCACGGAGATCTTGGCGACCGTGGCGAGCTGCGCCCGAAAGTCCTGCGCAAGATCGCTCATGGCGGAAAAGTCCGCCGCGCCGCGCCGGTAGATCCACTTCATCAACTGCCGCGCGCGAAACGGTTTCGCAGCCAGCCGCTCGGCGACGAAGGACTCGAGTTCCGTGCGTGGCAAGCCGAGAAGATTTATGCGATCGTCGGCCACGTGACTCAAGGATTCCTGATGGATCTTGCGGCACATACGCTAGCGCGTACGCGGGCAGACCTCAATTTCGCTGAAAAAATACGAAATCTCACGGGCCGCTGCATCGGGAGCGTCGGAACCATGAACGATATTTTCGTCGATGCTGGTCGCGAGGTCGGCGCGGATCGTGCCCTTGTCCGCTTTCTTAGGGTCCGTGGCGCCCATGACTTCGCGGTTCTTCGCGATGGCGCCCTCGCCCTCGAGCACCTGCACCATCACCGGACCTGAGATCATGAATTTCACCAGGTCCTTGAAGAACGGCCGTTCGCGATGCACGGCGTAGAAACCCTCCGCCTCGCCTTGCGACAAGTGCATCATGCGCGCCGCGATCACCCGCAAGCCCGCCTGTTCGAAACGACGATAGACTTCGCCGATCAAATTACGGCCGACGCCGTCCGGCTTGACGATGGAAAGAGTGCGCTCAATTGGCATGATGACCTCGGGGTGCTTTGATGGGAAATCCGCCCCGGGAGGGGCCGACAAAGACCGCGAAGTGTACTGGAGCGCGCACGCTCAAGCAATCAGGGCGACAAACCGAAGTCCCTGTATTGCTTGGGAAAATATTCCCAGGCTTCCCAGGCGCTGCGCGCCGGATCTACGGGGTCGGAGCGACCCCGGCCATTACAGTAGGGGCTCGCTGCGCGAGCCCATGGGCACGGGGGCGTGCCCTGCATCCTGGAGTTTTCCGATTCGAACCCGTAAATCCGGGGCGGTCCCTGACTCAGACGTTGAAACTCTCGCCGCAGCCGCATTCGCCCTTGGCCTTCGGATTCTGGAACTTGAAGGCTTCGTTCAAGCCCTGCTTCACGAAGTCGACCAAGGTGCCGTCGATCAGCGGCAAACTCGTCGGATCGACCACCACGGTCACGCCCCGGGCCTCGAAAACGGCGTCCTCGGGCCTGATTTCATCAGCGTAATTCACGACATACGCAAATCCCGAGCAACCGGTCTTTTTGATGCCGACACGCAGTCCGATTCCGGCGCCGCGCTTCTGCAAGTGGCTGCGAACACGATCGGCCGCAGATTCCGTCAACAAGATCGCCATGTCATCGCCCTCAACAATTCGCCCAGATCAAGTCACACGCTATACATAACACGCATGAAGCCCTGGCGCACGGAACCCGAACGCACATTTGCGCATAGCCTTATGCCACCACGGGTCTACGGGCTATGTGGGGCCGATATCGCCGCTATCCAGGCGTCCTCGACGATCAAGAGACGACCCAGTTTCTCGATTGGCACACCGAATCGCTGTTGCAGCAACGAAACGCTCTCGGGCAGCACCGGCTCGGCCGGGCGGCCCGCCATCTGTTGCGCGATCCAATCCGCCACCGCGATCACATGCGGACACGCGTAGGCCGCGAACTTGACGCTGCGCAGCGTAGCTCCGCGTTCGCTCGCCTCGACCTGCGCCTCGAACCGCACCCACGTCCCCTGCGCTCTGCTGCCGGCCTCGCCGCGCCGTATGCCCCTGCCGTGCAAGGCACCGGCGGCCGCCGCGGTCTCGAAGTGATGCCGGGTTAATTCATTGTAATGTGTCGCACCGACCGAGGCCGCCCGCCGCCTGCCGGGAGCATCGCCCACACAGCCACGCCCCACCGCATCGCTGCCTGCCGCAAGGTCCTCGCCGTCCCACCCCGCTGCATCGCGCGCCGGCGCCCCCGGATGCGCCGCGGCCGCCTCCTGCGCGAGCCCGGCAAGTTCGCGGCTCGGTATCCTGCTGCCCGCAACGCGCCGCAGGTGCGCGACGCCGCGCGCCACGGCCCGCAGCGCCTGGGTCACGTCAGCGTCGGTGGAAAAGCGGCCGAAACTGAATCGCAGGCTGCTTTCCGCCAGCCGCTCATCGCGACCCAGAGCGCGCAGCACATAGGACGGCTCCCGTACCGCGGACGTGCACGCCGAGCCGGTCGACACGGCAATGAAGGGCCGCACGACGGCGAGCAGGCTCTCCCCCTCGACGTCCTCGAACGACACGTTGAGCAGGTGGGCCACGCAGTGCTCGGGGTCGCCGTTGCGCAGCACGCCGCCCAGCGCGCCGAGCTGCGACCACAACCGGTCCCGCAACGAGGCGATGCGTGGCATCTCCTCGTGCTGTTCGGCCCTGGCCAGGGCAAACGCCGCCCCCATGCCGGCGACTTGGTGCGTCGCCACAGTACCCGAGCGCAGGTTCCGCTCCTGGCCGCCGCCGAACAGCAGCGCCTGCAGGTGCACGCCGCGCCCGCGCGAGACCAGCAACGCGCCCACCCCTTTCGGGCCATACGCCTTGTGCGCCGACAGCGACATCAGATCGACCCTCGAGCGCGCAAAGTCCAACGGCACTTTGCCCATGCTCTGCGCCGCATCCACGTGCAGCCGAGCGCTGCCATGCGCCGCGCACACGGCGGCGATTGCGGCAATGTCTTGGATGACGCCGATCTCGTTGTTGACGTGCATCACCGAGACCAGCACGGTATCGGGCTGCAATGCCGCCGCGACTTGGGCCGGGTCCAGCAAGCCGTCGTTGCGCGGCACCAGATAGGTGACGCGCCAGCCGCGGCGCTCGAGTTCGCGGCAGGGATCGAGCACCGCCTTGTGCTCGGTTCGCGACGTGACGATGTGCCGCCCCGTGTCGCGGTAGTAATGAGCGACGCCGAACAGCGCCAGGTTGTTCGCCTCGGTGGCACCCGATGTCCAGACCACGTCCGCGGCCGTGGCGCCAACGGCGGCGGCCACCTGCTCGCGCGCCCGCTCGACCCGCTCGCTCGCCGCGTCGCCGTAGCCGTGGCTCATGGACCCCGGATTGCCGAACGTACCCGTCCGCGTCAGACAGTCGGCCATGACCGCGGCCACCCGCGCATCCACCGGTGTGGTGGCCGCATAGTCCAGATAGACCGCCGGGCTCATTGCGGCCGGGAGGAGGACTGTCCGCGCCGCCCCTGCACGGCGCTCAAGATGCCGCGCAGGATATTCAGCTCGTTGCGGTCCATCTGCGCGCGGTTGAAGAGCCGCCGGATTCTATCCATCAGATGCCCGGTCTTATCCTCGAAGTCGACCTCGTTCATCACCTGATGCAGGTGGTTGTAGAAGTGCTCGACGTCGCCGGCGGCGGCCAGCGGCAGTTCGAGCTGCGTCTGGGAATGCGGCTGCTCGCGCGCCATGAAAATCTCGTAGGTCAAGAGCTGGACCGACATCGCAAGGTTCAACGAGCAATACTCAGGATTGGCAGGGATGCGCACCAGCACGTTGCAATACTGCAGATCCTCGGTGCCCAAACCGTACTTCTCGGAGCCGAACAGCAGCGCCGCCCGGTTGTCGTCCGGCAACGCCACGATACGCCCCGCCACATCGCGCGGAGTCGTGAATTCCCAGTAATACGAGCGCGGCCGCGAGGTCGTACCGGCGACGAAACCGCAATCGGCCACGGCCTCCGACACCGTCGACACGACGCGCGCATTCGCGAGGACATCGTCGGCCCCGGCGGCCAGCATATTCGATTCCGGGTGTGGAAAAGACCGCGGCCGCACCAGAACCAGATCGGTGACCGCCATATTTTTCATGGCGCGGGCGACCGAGCCGATATTGCCGGGATGGCTGGGATCTATCAGGACGATGCGAACGGGAGCAGTCATGCTCTGTTATTCTAACGCCACCTTATGCAACCACTGCTCAATATCGGCATACGCGCCGCACGGCGCGCCGGCGATCTGATCGTGCGCAGCCTGTCACGCCTCGATTCCATCAAAATCGACACCAAGGGCCGCAACGACTTCGTCACCGACATCGACCGCAAGGCCGAAGCGGACATCATCGCCACCATCCGGCGCAGCTACCCGCAGCACGCGGTGCTGGGCGAGGAATCGGGCCGCAGCGGCGACAACGAGTTCGTCTGGATCGTCGATCCGCTCGACGGCACGACCAACTTCCTGCATGGCTTCCCTACCTTCGCAGTATCGATCGCGGTGGAACACAAAGGGCGCTTGGAGCACGCGGTGGTGTACGACCCCATGCGCCAGGAATTCTTTACGGCCTCGCGCGGCGACGGCGCGCAGCTCGAGGGCAAGAAAATCCGCGTCAGTCCCCAGCGCACCCTGGAAGGCGCCTTGATCGGCACCGGTTTTCCGTATCGGATGGCCGCCGAGCACGTGGACGACTATCTCGCCATGCTCAAGGCCGTCATGGCCACGGCGGCGGGAGTACGCCGCCCCGGCGCCGCCTCGCTGGATCTCGCCTACGTCGCCGCCGGCCGGCTCGATGGCTTCTGGGAATTCGGCCTCAAGCCCTGGGACACCGCCGCCGGCGTGCTGCTCATCCAGGAAGCCGGCGGCAGAGTAGGCACGCCCACCGGCGCCGATTACGCGCTCGGTCCCAACATCATCGTCGGCAATCCGAAGGTTTATGACGAGTTGGTCCAGGCCATTGGCCCGCTGACGCCGGCCGAGTTGCGGATCTAAGGCCGCGCTGGGCGCGGGTCAGCTCAGCTTGGGCGTGAGCGGCTTCGTCTCCGGCGTTGCGAGCGCGCTGCGCCGGTAGCCGTACAGCGCGTACACCAGCAATCCGAAAGCGGCCCAGCAGAAAAACACCAGGATGGTGAATATCGGCAACAGGGAGAACAACACGACGCAGCCGATGAGCGCCAACGGGCCCACCACCCAGACGAAGGGGGTCCTGAAGGGACGTTTTCGCTCGGGATTCGTCTTACGTAAAATCATCACGCCCAGCGCCACGGCAAAGAAGGCGGCCAAGGTACCGCCGTTCGACAGATCGGCGAGCTTGCCCACGGGAAAGAAGGCGGCGGCCAATACCACGCCGACACCCGTCACCAGGGTCACCACGTGCGGCGTGTTGAAACGCCCGTGTATCCGGGTGAGCACGTCCGGCAGCAATCGGTCACGCGCCATGCTGAAGAAAATTCGCGTCTGACCGAAGATCATCATCAGGATGACCGAGGGCAGCGCCAGGAACGCCGCGAGCCCGATGAGCCGCGACATCTTGTCCCACCCCAGCTGCCGCAACACATGCGCCAGCGGCTCTTCGCTGCAGACCAAGGTCACCGCTTTCGCCGGATTCTGGCACGCGTTGAATATTTCGGCGGTGCCGGGTTCGAACGCGTGGCCCGCGGCGTCGAACACCGGCTGGGCGCCGATCGAGCCGACCGCGCCGGCCGCCACCAGCAGGTAGAACACCGTGCAGATCAGCAAACTGCCGATCAGCCCGATGGGCATGTTGCGCTGGGGATTCTTGGTCTCCTCGGCGGCGGTGGAGACGGCATCGAATCCCACGTAGGCGAAGAAAATCGACGCCGCGGCGCCGCCGACGCCGAGCGCGCCCAACGGTGCGAACGGATGAAAATTCTCCATCTTGACCACGGGGAGGGAGAGCGCGATGAACAGCACCAGCGCGGCCACTTTGATGCACACCAAGATGGCGTTGACCGTCGCGCTCTCGCGCGTGCCCAACACCAGGAGCGAGATCACCAGCGTGGCGATGGCGACCGCCGGCAGATTGATGAAACCCCCGGCGAAATAGCCCTTCGCGAGGTAAATCGGAATGTGAATGTCGAAGCTATGCTGCACCAGGGGCACGAAATAATTCGACCACCCCACCGCCACCGCGCTCGCCGCCACGGCGTATTCGAGGATGAGGGCCCACCCGACGACCCAGGCCACCAGCTCGCCGAGCACCGCATACGAGTAGGTATAGGCGGATCCGGACACCGGCACCATGGCGGCGAGTTCGGCGTAGCACAGCGCCGTGACGGCGCAGACCGCGCCGGCGATGATGAACGACAGCATCATGCCCGGGCCGGCCTTCTGCGCCGCCTCGGCCGTCAATACGAAAATACCCGTGCCGATGACCGCGCCCACACCCAACATCGTCAGCTGAAAAGCACCGAGCGTTCGCGCCAGGGATTTCTTCTCGGCACTCGCCAGGATCGCGTCGAGCGGTTTGATGCGCCAATTCATGTCATCTCCCGTGATTTTTTGAAGTCGGATGCGGCCGGGTCGACTCTAGCGGCTTTCCCGCACTGCATCCAAGTATTTATGGCTGTCGCCGGCGCAAGCGTAGGTTGATCCATTCCACCACCGCCGAGAACGCCATCGCAAAATATAGGTAGCCCTTGGGCACATCCCACTCGAAGGACTCGCCGATCAGTGCGCCGCCCACGAGAACCAGGAAGGCCAATGCCAGGACCTTGATGGTCGGATGCCGGTCGATGAAGGCGCTGACCGCCGAGGAGACCACCATCATCACCAGGACCGAGGCCACGATGGCGGCCACCATGATCTCGATGTGGCTGGCGAGGCCCACCGCGGTGAACACCGAGTCCAGCGAGAACACGATGTCGATGATGCTGATCTGCAGAATGATGAGCCAAAAACGATTCATCAATCCGGGTTTGCGGCCGCCGGCCTTGCCGCTCAGCATTTCGTGGATTTCCAGGACGCTCTTCACGACCAGGAACGCGCCGCCCGCGAACAAGATGAGGTCGCGCCCCGTCACGGGGTGGGTCAACACGGTAAACAGCGGGTCGCGCAGCGACGCCAGCCAGCTGATGGAGAACAGCAGCGCGATGCGCGTCAGCATCGCGAACCCCAGTCCCAGAAAGCGCGCGCTGGCACGCTGCGGTTGCGGCAGCCGGTCCACGAGAAGCGACAAAAAGATGATGTTGTCGATGCCGAGGACGATCTCGAGCGCCGCAAGCGTCAGGAAAGTAACCCAAGCTTGCGGGTCCGACAGCAGCTCCATCGGCGCGCTACGGCAGGCCGTCGACCTCTTCCGGCTTCGTCATTTTGCGCTCCATCAGATCGTCGATGTGCAATCCGAAGTCGAGCGCCAGCGCCGCCGATATGTAGATCGACGAATAGGTGCCGGCCAGGATGCCGATGACCAGCGCCGCGGAGAAGCCATGCAGGGTCGCGCCGCCGAAAATCAACAGGGCGACCACCACCAGCAAGGTCACCAGCTTGGTCATCAGCGTGCGCGACAGGGTTTGATTGATCGACTCGTCGATCACCTGCGCGATCGTGAGTTTTCGGGCCACCCGCGCCCGCTCGCGCACCCGGTCGAATACGATGACGGTGTCGTTCAGCGAATAACCGATCACGGCGAGGATGGCCGAGATCGCGGTGAGATCGAAGGTCATCTGGGTCAGGGCAAAGAACCCCAGCACGCAGATGGGATCATGCAGCACGGCGAAAATCGCGCCCATGGCCAGCTTGAACGTGAAACGCATCAACACGTAAATCGCGATCAGCACCAGGGTTGCGACCAGGGCCCACGAACCCTTGACGAAGAGTTCCTGGCCGACCTGGGGGCCCACCACCTCGGTGCTCTGCAGCCGGGCGCCCTTGTCGATGCCGCTGAACACCTCGAGAATGCGGGCGCCGATCTGATCGCCCTTGGCGTTCGGATCGGGAGGCAGGCGGACCAGGATGTCCCGCGAACTGCCGAAGGCCTGCACCTGCGCGTCCGCGACCCCCGCGGAGGCCAGCGCGGAGCGCAGCTGGTCGATGTTCGGCGCCTGCGGAAAATTCGTCTCGACGGTGATTCCGCCGGTGAAATCGACGCCCAGGTTCAGGCCGCGGATGGCGACCAGCGCGAGCGATGCCACGATCAACACCGCGGACAGCCCGTACCACACCTTGCGGGTGTTCATGAACGGGAAGCGCGTCACCTTGTGAAAAAATTCCATGTCCTTGAATCCTTAGGGTTGAGCCTGCCGTCAAATCGACAGGCGTTCGACCTTGCGCTTGCCACCGTAAATGATCTGCACCAAGGCACGGCTGCCCATCAGCGACGTGAACATCGACGTCGCGATGCCGATGACCAGCACCACCGCGAAGCCGCGGACCGCGCCCGCGCCGAACAGCCACAGTACGATGCCCGCGATCAACGCCGTCACGTTCGAGTCGGCGATGGCCGAGAACGCACGGTCGAAGCCCGCCGTGATGGCGGCGCGCGGCGACACGCCGTTGCGCAGTTCCTCGCGGATGCGCTCATAGATCAGAATGTTGGCGTCGACCGCCATGCCCACCGTGAGCACCACGGCGGCGATGCCCGGCAGCGTCAGGGCAGCACCCACCAGGGAGAGAAACGCGGTGAGCAACACCACGTTGGCGATCAGCACCACATCCGCGATCAAGCCGAAGATTTTGTAGTAGATGGCCATGAACACGAATGCCGCCAGCATGCCGAACACCATCGCGTTCACGCCCTTGTTGATGTTGTCCTGACCCAGGCTCGGGCCGATCGCGCGTTCCTCGACCGGCGTCAACGGCGCCGCCAGACCGCCCGCGCGCAGCAGCAGGGCGAGTTCGCGGCCCTCGATGGGATTGACGCCCGTGATCTGGAAATTGTTGCTGAACACGCCGCGGATGGTCGCGCGGTTGATGACCTCTTCGGTGGTGCGGTCGACGTCGACGCCCTGCGCGTTCTTCTCGCGCGAACGGTCGATGAACACCACCGCCATCAGATGACCGATGTTCTCCTGCGTGTTCTTCAGCATCTTCGCCGCGCCGCGGCTGTCGAGCCCGACCGAGACGGCGGCGCCTTCCTGGGTATTCGGCTGGAACGACGCATCGGTGAGCTGATCGCCGGTCACCACCACCTCGCGTTTCAGCAGCACCGGTTGCTTGTCGCGCGTGTAGTACAGCTTGGAGCCCAAGGGCACGTGTCCGGTCGCAGCGGCCTCGAGCGGGTTGCTGTTCTCATCGACCATGCGAAACTCGAGCGTCGCGGTCTTGCCGAGGATTTTTTTGACTTCGGCGGAATTCTGCAAACCGGGCAATTGGATGGCGATTCGATCGATGCCCTGGCGCGCCACCTGGGGTTCCGACACCGCGAGTTCGGGGCTGTTGAGGCGGTTGCGCAGAATCACGATGTTCTGTTGCACCGCGTAGTCCTCGCGCTGCTTGATCTGCTCCGATGTCAGCTTCAACTCGAGGGCCGGTGCGCCATCGACCGCTAAGTCGCTGAAGCTGATGTTGCGGCTGTCGGCGACGATCGCCGCCTTGCCCTTGGCGAAACTGTCGGCGTCGCGGAACAGCACGCGGACGCGATTCGTCGGGTAATCGACCTGCACGTCCTGATAGGGGACGCGGGCATTGCGCAGCGAGGCGCGAAAATCCTGCTCGTAGTGGTCGAGCTGCTGTTTGACGGCGCCCTGCACGTCGACCTGGTAGACGAGGTAGACGCCGCCGCGCAGATCCAGGCCCAGTTTCAGCGGACTCAAGCCGAGATTGCGCATCCATTCGGGCACGCGCGACGCCTGCGACAACGCGATGGTGAACTGATGGGGCCGCTCGTCGGTGATGACGTCGCGCGCTTTCAACTGGTCCTGTTTGCTGCTGAAGCGCAGCGTCAAGCGGCCCTGGTCGAGAAACGAACCGCTTAAGGGTACGCCCTTGTCCTTCAGCAACTGCTCGACGCTCGTGCGATCGCTTAGGTCCACCGCCGCCCGATCGCGCGCCAGCTGCAGGGCGCTCTCCTCGCCGAACAAATTGGGAAGCGCCAGGAAGATCCCGATCAGGAGCACGACCGCGACCAACGCGATCTTCCAGCGCGGATACGCAATCATGCGTTCTTGACCGTGCCCTTGGGCAACACCTGCGCGACCTGGAATTTCTGCAGTTTGATGCTGACCCCGCTCGCGATTTCCAAGGTCAGAAACTGTTCACCGACCTCGGTCACCTTGCCGAGAATGCCGCCGGTGGTGGCCACTTCGTCGCCCGCCGCCACCTTGGACAGCATTTCTTTCTGTTCTTTGGCGCGTTTGTTCTGCGGCCGGATCAGCAAAAAATAGAACACCACCAGCAATAGCACCGGCAGCATCAAGGCACTCAGGATACTCTGGCCGCCGGCCGCACCGGCAGCTTGCGCATGAGCCGAATTAATGAAGAAATCCATATAGTTACACCCGTTTTTACGGCGAACGCCGCGGCACAAAGCGGGGCAGTATACAGCAGGCCGCCGCAAACTTAACTCGGCACGGGACTAAACCCGACCCGCCGCCTACCGGGGTGCCGACGCGCCAACGGCCCCGCGCTTATTCCTCGCTGCCCTGCAGCGCGCGGCACTCGGCCGCGTAGGCCTCGAAGCTGCCCGCCTCGATCGCCGCGCGGATTTCAGCCATCAAGCGCTGATAGAAATAGAGGTTGTGCACCGTGTTGAGGTGCGACCCCAGGATCTCGCCGCACTTGTCGAGGTGCCGCAAATAGCTGCGGCTGTAATTCCGGCACGTATAGCAGGCGCAGTCCGCCTCGATGGGACCGGTGTCCTTCTGGTGCACGGCATTGCGGATGTTGAGGGACCCTGCGCGCGTGAAAAGATGGCCGTTTCGCGCATGCCGGGTGGGCATGACGCAATCGAACATGTCGATGCCGCGCCGCACCGCTGCGACGATGTCCTCCGGCCGTCCGACGCCCATCAAGTAGCGCGGCTTGTGTCGCGGCATGTGCGGCATCAAGCCCTCGAGCACCCGCTCACGCTCATCCACACTCTCCCCCACCGCCAAGCCGCCCACCGCCAGCCCGTCGAAACCGATCTCCTCGAGCGCCGCGAGCGATTCCAGCCGAAGAGCGTCATGCACCCCACCTTGCACGATGCCGAACAGCGTGCCCGGTGGTTCGGACTCGTAGTACTTCCGAAATCCCCGCAGCGCCCAGCGCATCGACAATTCCATCGACGTCCGCGCCTCCTCTTCGGTAGCCGGGTACGGCGTGCATTCGTCGAAGCTCATGGCGATGTCCGAGCCGAGCGTCCGTTGAATCCGCATCGACTCCTCCGGCGAGAGGAACACCGGCGCGCCGTCCACCGGCGAGCGGAAACGCGCGCCTTCCTCGGTCAGCTTGCGCATCTGCGCCAGACTGAACACCTGGAAGCCGCCCGAGTCGGTCAGTATCGGCCGTTCCCAATGCATGAAGCGATGCAGCCCCTGATGCGCCTCCATCACCTCGAGTCCCGGGCGCAGGAACAGATGAAAGGTGTTCCCCAGCACGATCTGCGCGCCGATGCTCTCGAGATCCTCCGGAGTCATCGCCTTGACCGTGCCGTACGTACCCACCGGCATGAAGGCCGGCGTCTCGACCACGCCGCGGGCGAATGTCAGCCGTCCGCGGCGCGCCGCGCCATCGCTACCCAGCAGCTCGAAGCGCATTTTCTTCATGTGCGCACCACCGCCTCCGCCGCGGGTGTCAGAAACATCGCGTCGCCGTAGCTGAAGAATCGGTACCGTGCCGCCACCGCATGCGCATACGCTGCCAGCAGCGTGCCCGTTCCGACGAATGCCGAGCACAGCATCAGCAAGGTGGACTCGGGCAAATGAAAATTGGTGACCATGGCGTCGACCATGCGGAACTGGTAGCCCGGCTTGATGAAAATACGGGTCGGGCCTTTGAAAGCCGCGAGCCGCGTCGCGCCGCCGGCCGCTGCGGCACTCGGCACTGCGCCACCTGTCGCTCCGGCGCTTGTAGCCGCACTGTTTCTCGCCGCCGCATCGGCGGCCCCACCCGCGTGAGTATTGACCGCCGCGCCGGCAATTGCGGCGCTCTCCAAACACCGGACGACGGTCGTGCCCACGGCCACGATGCGCCCGCCCGCCGCCCGCGTGGCGTTGATGGCATCGGCCGTGACCTGGGGCACCTCGATATATTCCTCGTGCATCACGTGCGCCTCGATGTCATCGACGCGCACCGGCTGGAACGTGCCGGCACCCACGTGCAACGTGACGAACGCGTGGCCGATCTGCCGCGCGGCGAGCGCGGCGAACAGCCCCGCGTCGAAATGCAACCCGGCCGTCGGTGCGGCCACCGCCCCCGGTTCGCGCGCATACACGGTTTGGTAGCGCTCGCGGTCCGCGCTTTCCGGCGCCCGCTCCACATAGGGCGGCAGCGGCATCTCGCCATGCGCCTCGAAGTACGGCAGCACCGCACACGAGAACCTCAGCCGGTAGAGGTCGCCCTCCCGCCCCAACATGCGCGCGGTGGCTCCGCCCGGCAGGGACACCACGGCGGCGGGCTTCAACCCTTTGCTGGCCCGCGCTTGCACCAACGCGGTGGTCGAGTCGAGCGCACGCTCCAGCAGAATCTCGATCCTGCCGCCGCTCTCCTTGATCCCGTGCACCCGCGCCGGCACCACCCGGGTGTCGTTGAATACCAGTAAATCGCGGGCGGTGAGCAGCGACGGCAGGTCCGTGAACCAGCGATCCTGCGGCGCGCCGCTCTCCCCTACCACCAGCAACCGGCTGGCGGAGCGCTCCTCGGCGGGACGCTGGGCGATGAGCTCCTTCGGAAGGTCGAAATGAAAGTCGGTGCGACGCATGTGTCGAAGCAATACTACCAAGTGCGCCAATCGCATATACTGCCCGATCTGGCATGCCCGGATGGCGGAACTGGTAGACGCGCCGGACTCAAAATCCGGTGGTGGTGACACCGTGTGGGTTCGATTCCCTCTCCGGGCACCAGACTTTTTATTATGGATACGCTTTGAATTTCTGCAGTAATTGCGGTTCTCCCGTCGTTTCGAAGATCCCCGACGGGGATCACCGGCCGCGCTTCGTGTGTCCCAGCTGCGGCATGATTCACTACAAGAATCCGTTGCTCGTGTTGGGATGCGTGCCGCAGTGGGAGGACAGGATCCTGCTGTGCCGCCGCGCCATCGAGCCGCGCTTGGGATTCTGGACCGTGCCCGCGGGTTTCATGGAAAACGGCGAGACCATGCAGGAAGCGGCGGCGCGCGAATGCTGGGAAGAGGCGCTGGCCGTGGTCGAGATCGGCTCGCTGCTGGCCGTCGCCAATGTCACCCACGCGAGCCAGGTCCACGTTATGTTTCGTGCACGGCTGCTGCAGCCGGAGTTTGCTGCCGGTCCCGAAAGCCTCGAGGTCGGTTTGTACACCGAGGCGCAGATACCGTGGGGCGACCTGGCCTTTCCGAGCGGGGAGTTCACCTTGCGGAAGTTTTACGCGGACCGCGCCGCGGGCCGTGAGGATCATCACTTTACGGAGCTCACACGTCCGTTGAAGTCGTAGGCTGTGGCAGAATACCTGCCACGTTAACTTCAAGAAGAAGGGTAAGTCATGGCGTTCGTGGTCACCGAAAGCTGTATCAAGTGCAAGTACATGGACTGCGTGGAAGTCTGTCCGGTGGACTGCTTCCACGAGGGGCCGAATTTTCTCGTGATCGATCCCGATGAATGCATCGACTGCACGCTGTGCGAACCCGAATGCCCCGTCGAAGCGATTTATTCGGAAGAAGAGATCCCCACCGGCCAGGAAGACTTCAAGCAGATGAACGCCGATCTTGCCAAGAAATGGCCGGTGATCAGCGAGAAGAAGCCGCCGCCGGCGGATGCCAAGCAATGGGACGGCGTCAAGGACAAGCGCAAGCTGTTGGAACAGTAGCAGCAGTCAGGCGCGCTGCGGCTGGGCGATGCGCCGCGCATGGCGCGGTTGGGCGCCCTCCCTAACGGGGCGCGCTCACCACCCGCTGGACGGCGCGGCTTGGCGCCCGCCACACGGCGTCATTTATCCCGGTTGCTTGCCCGACTGCATCTGCTTGATCTCTTCGATCAGCTCATGCGGCGGCATGTAACCGTTGATGTAGCCGCCGGTTTCCGTGACGATGGCCGGCGTACCGCGCACGCCGATGCTCTGGCCCAACGCATATTCGCGCGCCACGGGGTTGGCTCCGCAGCTCTTGGTCGTGTCCACTGCCCCGCCGGCTTTGGCGCGGGTCAGCGCTTCATTGCGGTCCGCCGAGCACCACACGGCTTCGGCCTTGCGCCAGCTCTCCGTATTGGGGCCGGTGCGCGGGTAGAACATGTAGCGCACTCGAACGCCCAGCTTGTTGAGCTCGGCCATCTGGCTATGCAGCTTGCGGCAATACTGGCAGTCGACATCGGTGAACACCGTGATGGTGTACTGCGGATTCTTCGGCGAGAAAATCAACATCTGCGATTCGGGAACGGAGTTGATCATCGCCAGGCGCGCCTTCGTCCGGCGCTCTTCGGTGAGATTCGCCCGCGTGTCCATGTCGTACACATTGCCGTCGAGGAAGTACTTGCCGTCGGCGGTGAGATAGCTCACATCGGCGCCCTGCGAAAATTCATAGATGCCGGCGATCGGGGACGGACGCAGATCGTCGAGTTTGGAGCCGGTCGGCAGCAATTTGAGCAACGCAACGCGGGGATCCACCGTTTGATCGGCGGAATGGACCGGCGCGCCGACGAAGGCGCCCAACGCGAGAAACAGCACGGCGAGACCTTTCAACATGCGAACGCTCCGGCAGCTTGAGTAGTATTCGACCCCCCGGGCACGGCGAGGTTCAGGAAATTCTACCAGAGGCCCGCGGCACCGGGGTTGCGGCGCCGGATCCACGGGCCCGCGGCCGGCGCCGCGTACCGCCGCGCCATCAGCCGCGCGGGTGATGCTGTTGGTGCAGCTCTTTCAAGCGCTCGCGCGCCACATGGGTGTAGATCTG
>PLAH01000054.1:323-9415 GCA_003134045.1 Gammaproteobacteria bacterium | reverse complement strand
TCGATGCCGTTGTGAACCATCTTGACGTAGTGCCCGGCCCCGTCCTCGCCCACCCAGTTGCAGCAGGGAGCGCCCTCCAGGTCCTTGGCCGCGATCGAGCGCAGGATGTCCTTCACATGCGGCCACGCTTGCGGGTTGCCGCCCGGCATGATCGATGGACCGTGCCGGGCGCCTTCCTCGCCGCCGGACACGCCCGTTCCCACGAACAGAATTCCCTGCTTGGCGAGCGCCTTGCTGCGGCGTTCGGAGTCGGTGTACAACGAGTTGCCGCCGTCGATGACGATGTCGCCCTTCTCCAGATGCGGCAGCAGCTGTGCGATGGTCTGATCGACCACCTCGCCGGCCTTGACCATCATCATCACGCGGCGCGGCGGCTTCAGCAGCGCGCACAATTCCTCGACGCTGTGCGCTCCGACCACCTGGGTTCCCTTGGCTTGATCGCCGATGAAGTCGTCGACCTTGGAGGTGGTGCGATTGAACACCGCCACCTTGTAGCCGTGCTCATCCATATTGAGAACCAGGTTCTGGCCCATGACCGCGAGACCGATCAGACCTATATCGCAGGTTTTGTTCGCCATGCCTCAATGATACAGCCGCCGTCGACCCTCGCACCACTGCCAGGACAGCAGCGACGGCAGGCCCCACAGCAATTCACGCATGCGCTTGGCCATGGAAACCGCCAGGGCCAGTTCGCCGCCGATGCCGAGCACATGCCCGAACACCACCAGGCCCGCCTCTTGAACCCCGATTCCGGCCGGCACGACGAATGCCAGATGCCGCAACGCCTGGGTCATGCTCTCCAATACGATCGCGGTTTCGACCCCCACCGGGTGTCCGAAGAGGCGTAAAGCGAACCAAATCTCGAACGCCCCGGAAAGCAATGCCGCAAACTGCAACGTGCCGGTGGCGCACAAGCCCGACACCCGCCGCAGACACGCGCGCAGCTCGAGATCCAGCGACACCGCGTTCCGGGCGGTGCTGCTGCCGATCAAGGGCCGCAGAAATTTCTGCGAACGTTCGAATACCGAGCCGTAGCGCAGAAGCAGTACGGTGATGAGGGGTATCGGTAAGCACAAGATAAACCCCAACACCACCCGGCGATAGTCCGGATCGGCGGTGCCGCCGGCGCCCACCAGCAACAACAGTCCCAAGGCGGTGAACAGATACGAGGCGATCAGCGTCAGTACGATTTCCACGATCACCGTGGCGGCGATTGGCGCCGCAGCGAGCCCGCGCCAGCGCACCAGCCGAATGCCCACCACGCTGCCGCCGACGCTGGCCACGGGCAGCAGGCGATCGACCGCTTCGCGGACGCTGGTGACCCAAAAAAGATAGCCCAGTCCGGCCTGATGCTCAGGGTCATAGGGGCGCAGCAAGCTGGCCCACCCGACCGCATACAGGAGAAAGAACACGGCGCGATAGGGTAACAGCCACAAGATCCCGCCACCGCCCGAGCCGAGCATGTCGACGACCGCCGGCCAATCCGCTCGAGCAAACAGCGCGACCAACAGTGCGAGCCCCAGCAGCCCGCCGATGGTGGTCGCGACCTTCAAGACAGATGGCGCATGACACCGTCCGCCTTGACATCGAACTCACCACCCCGCCACGTGACTCGCGAGGTGAAGAAGCTGCGGCACCATACCCAACACAGAAGTACATCCCTGGCCGGCAACAGCCACAGATCGGACAGGACGGGACGGCGACAGCGCAGCCGATGCAGGAAGTGCAAAGTCAGGCGCGCCGTCGCGGTCGTCCAGAAAAGCACTCCGGCCACGGCCGGCAGCGGCCCGGCGGCGGCTGCGAGCAACAGGGCGGCGCAGGCGAGCGGCAAACTGAAGGTAAGGAACATCCAGCGGAAACTGTGCGGCCGCAGCACTCGGATGGTGCTCATCCAGCGCGTTTCATGCGACGTGAGCGACGCCAGTCGCGGCTCGTGGTGCTCGCCCTCGACGAGGTAGGACGACAGCACGACCTCCAGTCCCAACCCCCGTACCAGTTCGCCCAGTCGATAGTCGTCGGCGAGGTCGTTCGCCACCGCGCGCAGGCCGCCGATGGCGTCCAGCGTCTCGCGCCGCAGAGACACCGTCTGTCCGGAGACGTACCCCTGGTGGCCAAACATCCAGGCGAGCAGCACCGACGGCATGTACCACTCGTTGATGTACATCGCGCCGAGGCGCGACCAGACATTATCGGTGGGTACGCCATGATAGACGCAGGTGACCAGACCTACGTTCTGCGTCGACAGCGGCGCCGTAACGCAGGTCAGGTAGTCGGGGCGTACCCAGGCGTCGCTATCGGCCATTGCCAATACATCGTGGCGCGCGAGCGCGATCATATTGATGAGGTTGCTGACTTTGAAGTTGCTGCCGTGCAGCTGGGGATTGACCACCAGATCCATGGGCAGGGAGGGAAATTCGGCCATTAGCCGCTCGACCACGGCACACGCGGGATCGCCTGGATCGCGCACGCCGAAGATGATCTGATACTGCCCATAGTCCTGGCGGCAGAACGAGCGCAGGTGTTCGTACAGCCCCGGCTCCGCGCCGCACAAGGGCTTGAGCAGGGTGACGGGAGCTGGCGCGCACGGCGCCAGCGGCCTGCGCCTGCCCCAGACGAGCATGGCGAGCACGTTCAGCACCGCATATCCGGCCGCGAACAGCAGGCCTGTCAATCCGACGATTGCCATGACCCTGTGGATCAAGAGCATGGCGCCGCTGCTTCAGGCCGCGTGGGCGCGCAGGAAGCGGAAGAACTCCATCCCTTCGCGCAGCCGCCGCGTCAGCATGTCCCAGCTCGTCAGCATCTCCTTGACGATCTCCCAGATCTTGCCGGGCCGAAAATAGAACCGTTTGTAGAAGACCTCCATGCTGTGGAAGATCTGTTCCTTCGACAAATGCGGATAACTGATCGCGGCCAGCTGCACGCCCTTGTCGTTGACGAGATTGATGTCCTCGTTCTCCTTGAGCCAGCCGTTGGCGACTGCCTGCTTGTAGAGCGTGGTGCCCGGATACGGCGCGGCCAACGACACCTGAATGGTGTGCGGATTGATCTCCTTGGCAAATTCGATGGTCTTCTCGATGGTCGCGGCGGTTTCGCCGGGCAGTCCCAGGATGAAGGTGCCGTGGATCAAAATGCCGAGCTTGCGGCAGTCCGCGGTAAAGCGGCGTGCGATATCGGTGCGCAGGCCCTTCTTGATGTTGAGCAGAATCTGATCGTCGCCGGACTCGTAGCCCACGAGGAGCAGCCTCAAGCCATTGTCCTTCATGACTTTCAAGGTGGCGTAGGGCACGTTCGCCTTGGCGTTGCAGCTCCAGGTCATCCCGAGCGCGCCCATGCCCTTGGCAATGGCCTCGACGCGCGGCAGATTCGACGAGTCGGTGAACGTGTCGTCGTCGAACATGATCTCTTTCACTTCCGGCATGTTCTCCTTGATCCACTGCACCTCGGCGATGACGTTCTGCGCCGAGCGCACCCGGTAGCGATGCCCGCCCACCGTCTGCGGCCACAGGCAGAACGTGCATTTCGAGCGGCAGCCCCGGCCGGTGTAGAAGCTCACGTAGGGATGCTTGAGATAGCCGATGAAGTAGTTGCCGATCGTCAAATCGCGCTTGTAGACCGGCGCGACGAACGGCAGATCGTCCATGTTCTCGACCATGGCCCGCGGCGGGTTGTGGACGATGGCTCCGGCATGACGATGAGAGAGGCCCTTGATGATGGCCAGCGGCAGCCCGTCGGCGACCTCTTTGCAGGTGTAGTCGAATTCTTCCCCACAGACAAAATCCACGGCGGCCGTGGCATTCAGCGATCCTTCCGGATCCACCATGGTCTTCGCTCCCACCATGCCGATCAGCATCGTCGGCCGCTCGGCCTTCAACATCTCGGCAAATTTCGCATCGGTCGGAAACGAAGGAGTGCTGGTATGCAGGATCACGAGTTCGTAGTCGCGCGCGATGGCGAGGCTCTGCTCCACCGACAGTTCGTCGGCGGGCGCGTCGAGCACCCGCGAGTTCGGCACCAACGCCGCGGGTTGCGCCAGCCAGGTCGGGTACCAGAAAGATTTCACCTCCCGTTTCGCCTGGTAGCGCGAGCCGGCGCCGCCGTCGAAGCCGTCGAACGAGGGAGCCTGCAGGAACAGCGTCTTTAGAGTCATCGCACGCCTCGAGAATAAAGTAAACACAGCTTGTACTTTGCAATACAAAGTATATCGAATCGGCAAGGCACACAAGGCGGCGCGCGTCGCCGCAGCCCGGTATCGGCGAATGCCTACAGGGCCATCAAGAGCACGCCGCCGGCGATCAGGCACGTGCCGCCGGCAATTTTCCAAGTGAGCGGTTCGCCGAGAAAAACGGCGGCGAACACCACCACCAGCACGACGCTCAGTTTGTCGATGGGCGCGACGCGCGAGGCAGGCGCCAATTGCAGCGCACGATAGTAGCACAACCACGACAAGCCGGTGGCAATCCCCGACAGAACCAGGAACGACAGGCTTTTGACGGACACATGATCCGGCCGCTGCCATTCGCCGCGCGAACCCACGATGAGGGCGGTGACGAGCAGAATCACCAGGGTCCGAAAGAACGTTGCCAGATTCGAATTGATTTGAGCGACGCCGATTTTGCCGAAGATGGCCGTCAAGGCCGCGAACATGGCGGACCCGATCGCAAACAAACGCCAATTGCCATTCATGGAGGTCCCTCGGTCGACGATAGATTTCTTACAAATAGTTGAAGAATTGCAGGGGCTTGCGTTGCCGACTCGTCACATCCCCGTTGCAAGTTCCGCAACGATGACAGGTTCGAACAGGCTGCTCGATGCTATACCTCACGACGACTGGAATTCACCATCTGGAGATACTGGACACGGGACGATCCTGGCATGTACTTTGTGTTACAAGGTCAGAAGGAGAGCCGCGATGCTGGATTCCGACGCGGGCCGAGAGGTTCAGCGACTCGCGCGGGGAGCGATTCTCGAGATCCAGGGGGAACGCGCGCGGATGAGCGAGCTGTTCAAGCTCGTCGATCATCCGGCGGCGCTTGAGTTCGGCGATATCGATGGGTCACTGGCCTGTCAACGGCGCCGCTTCCTGATCGTGACGGCCGATGACTTCGGTCTACATGAATCGGTGAATGAGGCGGTCGAGCAGACAAGTCGGGCGGGCATCCTGACCGCCGCCAGCCTGATGGTCGGCGCACCGGCCGCCGCAGACGCCATTCGCCGCGCGCGGCAGCTGCCGCAGTTGCGGGTCGGGTTGCACCTGGTGCTTGCGGACGGAGCTGCGCTGCTCGCGCCCCATGTCGTCCCGGGACTGGTCGATGAGCGGGGGCATATGGATGGCCGCATGGTCGTGCGCGGGCTGCGGTTTTTTGCATTGCCCGCGGTGCGCAAGCAGCTCGAAGCGGAAATTCGTGCCCAGTTCGCCGCGTTTGCCCGCACCGGCTTGGCCTTGGACCACGTCAACGTACACAAGCATTTCCATCTGCACCCGACGGTGCTCGGCCTGTTGCTGCGCGTAGGCCGTGACTACGGATTGTCCGCCGTGCGCATCCCCGATGAACCCTTGTGGTGCGCGCCTGTCACCGGCTGCTTTCTCAAGCCGTGGATCGCGCTCATGAGGCGCCGCCTGCGGGCTGCCGGACTCATGTATAACGACACCGTATTCGGACTCGGCGCGAGCGGCGCCATGACGGAGACCAAGCTGCTGACGATCATCGCGCGCTTGCCGCCGGGCGTCACCGAAATCTATTTGCATCCCGCCACGAAGTCCGGAGGCGCGATCGGTTCGTCGATGAGCGGCTACCGTCATGCCGAGGAACTCGCGGCGTTGCTGAGCCCGCGCGTGCGCGAGGCCATTGCCGCGGCCGAGGTCGGTCAGGGCGGTTTTGCGGATATCAGAAAGGATGGTTGATGCCGCCAAACACCACCGCTCCTTCCGACCCCCGCTCTATCCGCGCATCGCCCAAGCGGCGGCACAGGCAAGGGCAAACCCAAGGCTGCCGCGCGGGTTCTCAGCGAGCGGCGTAACGATTGAACCTTGCCAGAGCCTGGATCACCAGCAGCGCCAGCACGCCATATGCGAGATAGACTTGGAATGTCTCGGGGGGGTACCGCACATGCGTGGCGATTCCGATGCATTGCTCGAAGCCCATCAAGCCGTAGAGCAATAAATACACGGTACGCGCTTCCCGGCGCGCAAAGACGCGGATGTCGGCCGGCCGGGCGCCGCTGGTCGTGATGATCGCCCAGTGGAAGCGCGCCATGACGGACAGGCACAGCAGCAAGCCGAACAGTGCATGCGCCCGCAGCAAGGTCTGCGGCGAGACGCCGAGACTCGCGTCCAGCCATATTCCACGACACCCCACCAGCACGATGACAGCGGCGGCTGCGCAGCGTACCGCTGCGTTATCCGCCATTCTGGCCGTTCGGTCGAAGGTCGACATGCTTGACACCCGCATACTTTGCAATACAAAGTACACGCATTCATTCGAGGAAAGCAAGTCATGGGGAAGGGGAGGATTCTCGCGACGTGCGTGTGCGCCGCGCTCGGTGTGTCTGCGTCCACTGCCGCCGTTGCCGATTCGTTCACGGTGCAGACCGCGCTCGACGACACCAGACTCTACTTCACCGCGCCGCTGCGCTGGGATCGGGAAGACTGGTTGTATTTTGCCGGTACGCTGGCGGTGGTGGGTGCCGCGCACTCGCTCGATACACGCGTGCGCACGCACTTCGCCACCGGCTCGAACGCCATTCTGAACGGCGCGGACAAGAATAGCGTGCGCGACGCGCTGCCGGCGGTGGCGCTCATCGCGGGGACGTGGGCCTACGCCGGATTCATTCGCGATTCGGATGGCTATCGGGAAACCTGGTCGCTGCTCGAGGCCGGGGTATTCAGCACGGTCACCGGCGAGGTGCTGACCTACGCGGCGGGCCGCGAGCGCCCGGACGCGACCACATCCGCGAATCGATGGCGCGACGGCGGCGATTCATTTCCGTCCGTGCACGCGAGCGCGGCGTTCGCGATCGGGATGGTATTCGCCGAATCCGGAAACGACGAGTACCGCTGGCTGCGTCGCCTCGTGGGCTACGGCGTCGCCGGCGCCACCAGCTACATCCGCGTACGCGACAACGTGCATTGGCTGTCGGATACGGTGGCCGGCGCTGCGATCGGCATCGCGACCGCGCGTTTCGTGCTGAATCGGCAACGGACGGAGGACCAGGGGTCGCTGCAGTTCCAGCCGGCGCGGGACGGCTGGCAACTCTCCTACTCCATCCGGACACGTTAGGGAGTAATATCGGCTCGGGAAATCTCCGGAGATCGTGATGAAAGATCTGCAGCGCGCGCTATCGGATATTCATTCCATACGGTATCAAGTCGCCCGTGGGGCGCAATTCCGCGGCTACGGACCCGCCTCCATCGCTTTCAGCGGCGTTCTGGCGCTGGCGGTGGCGTTCGCCCAGGTCAAATGGGCCGGACACGCCCAACACGACACCCTGACCCTCGTCATTTGGATAGCGGCGGCCGCCGTATCCGTCGGCTTGTCGGGCATCGAAACCTTCGCGCGCGCGCGGCGCGTCCACAGCGATCTCGCGCAGGAGATGATCCAATCCGCCATCGAGCAGTTCCTGCCCGCCATCGCGGTCGGCGTGCTGCTGACCGCCGTGTTGATCCGGGTCGCCCCGGACGATTTCTGGCTGCTGCCGGGCTTATGGGAGCTGGTGTTCAGCCTCGGTATTTTCGCCTCCTGCCGATTTCTTCCACGGCAGATGTTCGCGGTGGGCGTGTGGTATCTCGCCGCGGGATTGTGCAGTCTGGCCGCCGCGAGCGGCACTCGGACTTTTCTTCCTTGGACGATGGGCATACCGTTTGGCGTGGGCCAATTGCTGGTGGCCGCCGTCCTGCAGCTCTGCGAGGAAAATTTTGAAGAAGCGTGATGATAAGAAGCGTCTGGGCCCGCGTTTCGCGTACGACGGCCTGGATCGTGTGATTCATGAACGGGCACGGTTGAGTTTGCTGACCTCGCTCATTACCCACCCGAAGGGCCTGAGCTTCGGCGAGCTGAAGCAATTCTGCTCTCTGACCGACGGCAATCTGAATCGGCATCTGCAGGTGCTGGAAGAGGCGAAGCTGGCGAGCATCACCAAGAGCACCGATCAGAACCGTCCGCAAACCTCCTGCCGGATGACGACGCTGGGGCGCAAACGCTATATCGAGTACCTCGCGGTGCTCGAACAAGTGCTGGTGGATGCCTCGACCGCGGTTGACCCGGATGCGGGCCTACAGGAACGCGGCGGTAATCAAATAGTCCAATAAAAAAATGCCGACGGCCGAGGTGACGACGGTGCGCGTGGTCGCCTGTGCGACCCCGTCGGGCGTGGGCAGGGCATGATAGCCCTGGTAGACGGCAATGAGACTGCATACGACGCCGAACACGCAGCTCTTGATGATGCCTTCGTTGACATCCGTCAAGCTCACGGCACCGCGCAATTGCGACCAGAACGTGCCTCGATCGAAACCCATGATCTGCACGCCGACCAGTTGCACTCCGTAGACGGCGGTCACGCTGAACATGGCGGCCAGCAAGGGCATCGCAATCACCCCGCCGAGGAAACGAGGCACCACGACCCGGCGGATCGGATCCACCGCCATCATCGCCATGGCCGACATTTGATCCGTTGCCTGCATCAATCCCAATTCGGTCGCGAGCGCGGTGCCGGCGCGCCCCGCGAACAGTAGCGCCGTGACCACCGGACCCAGTTCGCGCAAAACACCGAACATGGCGACCGCCCCGAGCGCGTCCGCGGATCCGAACCGCTGCAAGAGCGCGGCGCCCTGCAGCGCCAGGATCATCCCGACGAACAATCCGGCCGGCATGATGATGGCCAGCGTCAAGAGCCCGGTGTTGTAGACCTGCTCGCCGATCACGTCGCAGCGGGTGAGCGCGAGCGGCGACTGCCCCAGCAGGCGCAGCAGAAATCGCGTCATGGAGCCGAGCTCAGCGAGCGGCTGAGAGAAGCTTTTGCGAAACTCCGCGGATATATTCGATGATCCCGACACTGCGCGCGAGGGTAACACAACCCCTGCACCGGGCAGCGCC
>PLAH01000054.1:0-288 GCA_003134045.1 Gammaproteobacteria bacterium | reverse complement strand
GAGGACCAAGCACGCGCGCTGGCGCCGTGGCTGCGCGCGATGCACTTCGATCACGTGCTGATGAGCCCCCGCCGGCGAGCGCGGCGCACCTGCGAACTCGCCGGCCTGGGCGCAATCGCACAGATCGAACCGGATCTGTCCGAATGGAATTACGGCGAGTATGAAGGCCGGCGCAGCGTGGAGATCCGCGCGGAGCGGCCGGATTGGAATCTGTGGACCGATGGCTGCCCGGGAGGCGAGTCGCCGGCAGAGGTCGCCACGCGCGTCGATCGATTCTTGGCCCGCTTG
>PLAH01000182.1 GCA_003134045.1 Gammaproteobacteria bacterium | reverse complement strand
CGAGAGCGCAGACTATTTTCTGACGCGCTTGCTCGCCTACTGTTTCGAGTACACGGAGGGAATCGCGTTCTCGAACGGCCTGTTCGAGCCCGATGAACCGACCGGCGCGGTCCGGGATCTCACCGGCCTCTTGCAGGTGTGGATCGATGTGGGCGCTCCCGAGGCGACGCGCTTGCATCGCGCGAGCAAGGCCGCGCCGCGGGTGGTGGTCTACACGCACAAGGATCCGGGGCCTTGGTTGGCGCGCCTCGCGGGCGAACGCATCCATCGCGCCGAGTCGCTGGAAATATATGCGCTGGATCGCGCCTGGCTGCAGGCCCTCGCCGCGAAACTCGAACGGCGCATGAGCTGGTCGCTGACCGTCAGCGAGCAACACGTCTACCTGTCTTTGGGGGAGGAAACACTCGCCTGCGTGATCGAGAGGATTGCAATCCCGGGGTAGCGACGGCGGGGTACGGTGCGCCGCCTACGGCGGAACTCGATGGGTCGCGTTGCCATCGCCGACACGGGTTCCAGCGCCGCTCACTCTGCCAGCTCCGTGAGGTAGGCCCGCGGGCGCAGGAAGTCATCGTACAGCCGCGCCTCGGGCGAGCCGGGCTCGGGCCGCCAATCGTAATCCCAGCGCACCAGCGGCGGCATGGACATCAGAATGGATTCGGTGCGGCCGCGGGATTGCAAGCCGAACAGGGTGCCGCGGTCGTAAACCAAGTTGAACTCGACGTACCGACCGCGCCGGTAGAGTTGGAAATCGCGCTCCCGCTGTCCCCAGGGCTGGTTCAGCCGCCGCTGCACGATGGGCAGGTAGGCGTCGAGGAAATGGTCGCCGACGCTGCGCATGAAGCTGAAGGAATGCGCGAAGCCGCCGTCGTTGAAGTCGTCGAAGAACAATCCGCCGACGCCGCGCGTTTCATTCCGATGCGGCAGGAAAAAATACCGATCGCACCAGTCTTTGTATCGATCGTACACGCCGGGCCCGAACGGCTCGCAGGCGGCCTGAGCGGTGCGATGCCAATGCAGCACGTCCTCCTCGAAGGGATAGTACGGTGTGAGATCGAAGCCGCCGCCAAACCACCACACCGGCGGCGCGTCGGGCGGCGTCGCCACCAGGAATCGCACGTTGCAGTGGGTGGTGGGTGCATAGGGGTTTCGCGGATGGAACACCAGCGACAGTCCCATGGCTTCGAACGGGGCGCCGGCGATTTCCGGCCGCAAGTTCGATGCGGACGCGGGCATCTGGGCGCCGAACACGTGCGAAACCGACACTCCCGCGCGCTCGAACACACTGCCTTCGCTCAAGATTCGGCTCTCGCCGCCGCCGCCTTCCGGACGCTGCCACTCGTCGCGGCGAAAGGTCGCCGCGTCCAGCGCCTCAACGGCCGCGGTAATGCGGTCGTGCAAGGCGTTCAAGTAATCCAGGACGACGGGTACGTATGCCGGGGATGAGTCTGCTGTCGTGCTCGAGTCGGCCATGGCCATTTAGGACTGCTTTTTAGCGGGGCTCTTTTTGGCGGCGGCCTTGGCTTTCGAGGGCGTCCCCGCGGCTGCCGATTCGACCGGCGCTTTCTTGTTCGCCGCCGTTTTGGAGGCCTTCGCAGCCAGCTTGGTCGGCGCGCCCGCAGCCGCGTTCGCCGCGGCTCTTGCGGGGGCTTTCGCCCGCGGTTTCTTCGCGCCGGCCGCCGGCGCAGCTGCCGCGGCACCCGCTTCCTGTGCGGCCGTCTTCGCCGCGCCCTTGCCGTTCTTGCTCTTGGCCGCCGAGCCGCGAGCGTTTTTCTTGCCCCACTTGCCGAACGTACGCACCGGCGCGGCCGCCAGCAACGCCTGGCATTCCTCGAGCGTCAAGCTCTTCGGATCCCGCTCCTTGGGAATCTTCGCGTTGCGCTCCTTGTCCGTGATGTACGGACCGTAGCGGCCGTTCAACACTTGGATCTTGGCGTCCGGAAAATCCAGGATCAAGCGGTTGGCGTCCGCGATCTCCTTTTCCTTGATGACTTCGAGCGCGCGCTCGGGCGTGATCTCGTACGGATCGTCCGTCTTCAGCGACACATACTTCGCGCCGTATTTCACGTAGGGGCCGAAGCGCCCGACGTTGGTTATGATTTCCTCGCCGCCGGCGGTGAGCCCGAGCTTGCGCGGCAGCTTGAACAGCTCGATGGCTTCGGCAAAGGTAATCGAATCCATCTTCTGTCCGGGGCGCAGCCCGGCGAATTTCGGCTTGTCCTCGTCGTCCTTGGTGCCGATCTGGACGAAGGGCCCGAAACGGCCCATGCGCACCGTCATCGGTTTGCCGCTGACCGGATCGACGCCCAACTCGCGCGCCTGAGCGACTTCCTCGCGGCTCACGGAAGCCTCGGTGTGAGTCACGAGATCGATGAACGGCTTCCAGAATCTCTCCAGCAGCGGCACCCACTCCTGTTCGCCGCTGGCCACGGCGTCGAGGGAATCTTCCATTTTCGCCGTGAAGTCGTAGTCGACGTAGGTGGTGAAGTACTGCGTCAGGAAGCGGCTGACGATCTTGCCGATGTCGGTGGCCGTGAAGCGGCGACTCTCGATGTCGACGTACGCGCGGTCGCGCAGCGTCGAGATGATGGACGCGTAGGTCGAGGGGCGCCCGATGCCGTACTCCTCCAGTGCCTTGACCAGCGAGGCCTCGGAGAAGCGCGGCGGCGGTTCGGTGAAGTGCTGGGTCGGCACCACGCCGATCAGTTTGACGTGATCGCCTTCCTTCATCGGCGGCAATACATGGTCGGAATCGTCCTGAACGACGTCGTCCATGCCTTCCTGGTACACCGAGATGTAGCCGGGTTTCACCAACGTCGAGCCGTTGGCGCGCAGCACGGTGCGCTTGGCGCCGCCCGCCGCCGCCGGCGAGCCCTGCGCATCCTCGCCGCCGCCGTCACGGCCGCCGGTGCCCGCCAGCAATTCGACGGCCACGGTATCGAACACGGCCGGCGCCATCTGACACGCGACGGTGCGCTTCCAGATCAGCGAGTACAGACGAAACTGATCGGAATCCAGATATTTTTCGATGTCCGCCGGCACGATCTCCGCCGACGTCGGGCGGATGGCCTCGTGCGCTTCCTGCGCGTTCTTCGATTTGGTCTTGTAGACCCGTACTTCATCGGCGAGGCCTTCCTTGCCGTACAGTTTGGCGATCACTGCGCGGATCTGCCCGATCGCCTCCTGGGCGAGGTTGAGCGAATCGGTGCGCATGTACGTGATGAGCCCCACCTGGCCATCGCCGATGTCGACGCCTTCGTACAATTGCTGGGCGACACGCATGGTTTTCTGCGCGCTGAACGCCAGCTTGCGCGCCGCTTCCTGTTGCAGCGTGGAGGTGGTGAAGGGCGCGGCCGGGTTGCGGCGCCGCTGCTTGCGGTCGATTTCCAGCACCGTGAGCACGCCTCGAGCCTCCTCGCGCAGCGTGCGCTCCACGGCGTGCGCCGCTTCCGAGGTGGTGAAGCTGAATTGCTCGACCTTGGCACCGGCATATTCGACCAGCTTGCCCGGGAATTTCTGTTCCGAATGTTCGAGTTCGGCGTCGATGGTCCAGTATTCGCGCGCGACGAACGCTGCGATCTCGTCCTCGCGCTCGCAGATCATGCGCAGCGCCGGGCTCTGCACCCGGCCCGCCGAGAGTCCCGGCCGGACTTTTTTCCAGAGCAGCGGCGACAGATTGAAGCCCACCAGGAAATCGAGGGCGCGCCGCGCCTGCTGCGCGTTCACCAGGTCCACCGACAGTTCCCGGGGCTGCGCCATGGCCTCGCGCACCGAGTTCTTGGTGATCTCATAGAACACCACGCGCTGCACCGACTTGCCCTCGAGCGCACCCTGCGATTTCAAGAGCTCGTACAAGTGCCATGAAATGGCCTCGCCCTCGCGATCGGGGTCGGTCGCCAGAAACAAGGAGCTGGCTTTCTTCAATGCCCGGGAAATGGCGTCGACGTGCTTTTGATTGCGCTCGACCACCTGATACTTCATCGCGAAGTGATGCTCGGTGTCGACCGCGCCTTCCTTCGGCACCAGGTCGCGCACGTGTCCATAGGAGGCGAGCACCTCGAAGTCCTTGCCCAGATACTTCTTGATGGTCTTCGCCTTGGCAGGCGATTCCACGATAACGAGATTGCTGCCCAAAATGGTGTACTAGGGTCGGCTAGTGCAATGCGTCAGAGCGCTCTTCGAAGACCAGGTCTTCCATTTGAGCGTAAGCGGACTCTTGGCCAGGTTGGCTGAACAGCACCATAAGAACGACCCATTTCACCTGTTCTATGTCGATTTCATCGGCCTCGAGCGCCATCAATCGATCGATGACCAGCTCGCGCTGCGTGGCGGACAGAATCCGCACATTCTCCAAATACATCAAATAGCCTCGCACATCGGTATCGAGTCGCAGCAGCTCCTGACCGTTGAATATGCGCACCGCGCGGGCGGTGGCTTCGGCGACCTTGCCCAGTTGCTCGCCCGACAATCCGTCCAGCCATTCCAATGCGCGTTCGATGTCGGGCTCGGCGAATCCCGCCTTGTCCAGCTCGAGTTTCAAGGTATTTCGGTCCGGCCGCGGTTCATCGTCGGCACTCATGTAATTCTCGAAAAGATATATGAGCAGATCGAGAACGTTATCTTTCACCTCCGGCTCTCCTGTAGGCGACTCGGGAGTAGCGGCCCCCGGGGGCGGCCTGAACGTGGCCTTCTAGCTCGAGGATCAACACCATCGAGGACACGGCTTCTGGTTTGAATCCGGTACGCACGACCAATGTATCGAGGTCCACAGGATCAAAGCCGAGCGCATCTAACAAGATTTTGTGATCCTTGTCCATGCCCGATGTAGGCGGCGGCTGCTTGGAGCCGGCCGGCGAGGCGGGGAAGTCACTGGAAAAAAAGGCAGAAAAGTTCAACTCGCTCAATATGTCATCCGCGGTTTCGACCAGCGTCGCGCCCGACTTGATGAGCTCATGGCAGCCGCGACTCAAGGGATTGTGGATGGAACCGGGGACTGCGAATACATCCCGGCCATAGGCGTTTGCCAGCCGCGCGGTAATCAGCGAGCCTGAGCGACGAGCCGCTTCGACCACCAGGGTGCCCAGACTCAAGGCCGCGATGAGGCGGTTGCGCTGCGGAAAATTGCTGCGGCGCGGCGGCGTCCCCAAGGGGAATTCGCTGATGAGAGCCCCCTGGAGCCGGATCTCTCGATGGAGGTGGGCATTGCCGGGCGGGTAGGTTTGGTCGATGCCGGTACCGAGCACGCCGAGAGTGATCCCTTGCCCCTCGAGCGCGCCGCGGTGTGCCCAGGTGTCGATTCCTTCGGCCAGCCCGCTGGTGATGCCCAATCCGCGCTGCGCGAGGTATTGCGCGAAATCGAAGGCCGTGTCCCTGCCCTGGCGGGTGGGATTGCGGCTGCCAACGATGGCCAATTGGGGATCCGACAGGGCATCGAGGCGGCCGCAGACGTACAGCACGAGCGGGCAATGCGGCAGCGAGCGCAGCAGTAGGGGATAGTGGGCATCGTTAAAGGGCACCACGTAGTGGTGGGGGCTGTCCAGCCACCGACGCTCCGCGAGTCCGGCGATGGCTGCGGCACCCGCGAGGAAGGCGCGCGCCGGCCCGGCTATCCCTGCCCGTTCGTACTCGGCGGGTGCTGCGCCGATCAGCGCACTCGGCTGCCCCAAGATCTCGAGGGCGCGGGCCAGGACGGTGGCATCGAGGCCCGGGGCGCGAGCGAGGGTGGTCCATGCCAGCGAGTCGTCGCCTTCCCACATTGAACGGATGATGAACGCGCTGCGCCGAGCCCGCAGCGCTGATATCTGGCGGCATCCTCTGGATTCGCCGCGCGACGGACGTTAGGCATCCTCGGCGGCCGCGCGGCCCGACCGCCGGCCGGGTGCGCGCTACGGGTTTTCGACCCGATCGGCGACGCGGATGATGTCTTTGGCCTCCATGATGAGCCCGTAGCTGATCCGGTCGAAGGTCTTGAACACCATGAACGTGCCGGCCCGTTCATCCGGCAGTCGTACGTTCTTCGCGGTCAGGCGGGACATTCCACCCAGGTAGCCCTTGTTGACGGTATCGCGCACCGTGCCGCCGACATCCAATACCGCCAGCACGTTGCCCGGGGTAAGCCCGTCGCGGGCGCCGCGGTTGATGACCACAACCTGGTATTGGCCGATGACGGTGACGCCGTCCGAGACCGCCATGATGCGCCCATCGACTTTGACCTTGGGGGCGCTGGGGATGAAGTCGAGTGCGACATCCGCGCCGCCGGCGAACAATTTGTCGCCCGGGACCGTCTCGCGCGCCGACTCGGTGACGATCAAGGTGGTGGGATCGCCGCCTCGCGTCACATGTCCTGAACCCGTGAAAATGCCGTCGTAGCCCATGATGTGGTTATCGTCGGGATCGCGCAGCGCGTCTCCCACCCGAATGATGTTGTAGTGCGTACCCGTGGCCGCCGGGCTCGAAAAGCCGCGGGCGTACACGACATCGCCGTCGGAGATGACGACATGGGTATCACGGCTGGCGAGGATGTAGGGCGCGCTCTTGATCTGTTCGTTCGCCAGCACCGATGGCTTCGACATGAAGGCCGCCACGGTCTCGTACGGTATGGTGGTCACCGCCGCTTCCAACGGCTCGCTGCGCACCCGGGGTTCGACGCGCGCCTGGCCGCCCCGCTCGATCATGCCGCGCTGCACCATGACACGCGGCTTGCCGTCGATGTACACCAGCCGCAGGGTGTCGCCCGGATAGATGAGGTGGGGATTTTGGATCTGCGGATTGACCTGCCAGATCTCGGGCCAAAACCAGGGATCGCGCAGGAAGACCTTGGCGATACCCCACAGGGTGTCGCCGCGCTTGACGACGTAGCTGTCGGGAGCGCCGGGCGCGAGCACCGGGCCGGCACCGCCCACGGTGCCCGATTCCGACGGGGACGCGCCTGAGGGACCGGCATCGATTGCGGCCTCCATGGCGGTGCGGTCGTCGCCGACGACCGTGCCCTTGATATTGGTCTCAGTCGTCGCCAGTGGCACCGGTGCCTCCGGCGGCCGCTCGGTGCGGCACCCCGCCACCATCGCGACTGATAAAACCAGGGCAAAAAATTGATGGCCTTGCATTCGTTCGCTCCCTTGACACAACTTATGGTCGCAGGCCGGCTGGTATACTGCCGGCCTGCCGCCAAAGACTGGGACGTATTGCCCGTTTTTGCCGATTACCCCGCCATCTGCGCGATCGTATTGGGCATTAAGTTAAGCAGCGGCGGAACTTTAGCAACAATCTTCGGCCGAAAACACGACATCTCTCTCATAACTCCCATGACCAAGCTGGCAATTCTCGAGTATCCCGATCCCCGTCTCAGGAAGACGGCGAAGCCGATCGACGTGGTCGACGATGGGGTGCGTCAGTTGGCAGGCGATCTGTTGGAGACGATGTATGCGGCGAAGGGCATCGGCCTTGCGGCAACCCAGGTAGACGTGCACCGTCGCGTGCTGGTGCTCGACGTGAGCGATGAGCGCAATCAGCCGTTGGTGTTCATCAACCCGGAGATCGTGAGCGCCTCAGGCCGGGGTCCCGGCGAAGAGGGATGCTTGTCGGTGCCCGACATCTACGAGAAGGTGCAACGGGCGACGCATATCCGTGTTCGCGCCTTGGGAACCTGTGGCCAGGCATTCGAAATGGATGCCGAGGGGCTGCTCGCGGTCTGCATTCAACATGAGATGGACCATCTCGAAGGTAAGCTTTTCGTCGACTATCTGTCCGAGCTCAAGCGTCAGCTGATTCGCCGGCGGCTCGAAAAAGAGCGCAAGCAGCGGGGCGACTCCCGGGCGGGTTCCGGGGTGGCGATCCCCGGCGCTCCGGCGAGCGGCGTAGCGATGCCACGCACGTCCCGGCCGGCTCTGTAAGAGTAAGTTGAACGTCGTTCAGAGGTCTTTGAAGCTGGGCTTCGCCGGCACCCCGCCGTTTGCGGTCCCTGCCCTCGACGCTCTGGCGCGGTCCGCTCACAGGATCGTGGCGGTATTCACGCAGCCGGATCGCCCCGCCGGGCGCGGGCAGGTCACGCATCTCGGCGCCGTGAAACAGCGGGCGCTCGAACTAGGGATTCCCGTGCACCAGCCGCGAAGCTTCAAAACCCCTGACGCAGAGGCGGCACTGCGCGGCCTGGACTTGGATGCGCTGGTGGTGGCTGCGTATGGACTCATCCTGCCTCCCGGCGCGCTGGCGGCTCCCACGCTCGGCTGCTTCAACATCCATGCCTCGCTGCTGCCCCGCTGGCGCGGCGCCGCGCCCATTCAGCGCGCGCTGCTGGCCGGCGACAGATTCACCGGCATCACCATCATGCGCATGGAGGCGGGCCTCGATACCGGTCCCATGCTGGCCGTGCGTTCCTTGGACATCGGAACTCGCGAAACCGGCGGAACGCTGCACGATCGGCTCGCCGCGCTCGGCGGTGAGCTGATCGTCGAGACGCTGGACGCGGTGGCCAACGGAGTCGCGCGGGAGCAGCCACAGCCGGAGGTCGGCGTCACTTACGCCGAAAAGATCAACAAGGCTGACGCAGTGATCGACTGGCGCAACGATGCAGAGCGCGTGCTGCGTCAAGTGCGCGCCTTCAATCCCTGGCCGATCGCGCAGACCCTGCTCGATGGCGCCCAGCTGCGCGTATGGGAGGCGGAGCTGGCGCCGCCGGCATTCGGCGCAGCCACATCGATCGAGGCCGCCGCAACCACCGGGGCGCCTGCGCCGGGCACGGTGCTCGAGGCGTCGAACGACGGCATCGACGTCGCGTGCGGCCGAGGCGCTCTGCGGATTCTGCGTCTGCAACTCGCGGGGCGCAAACCGCTGGCGGCGCGTGAATTCATCAGGGCGCAACGCTTGGGCGGCGTGAGATTTGCGTGCGCGCCATGAACGGCGCCGCCGCCGGTGCGCGTTCGCTCGCCGCCTACGCGGTGGCACGGATCTTGCGCGAGGGCGTGACCCTAGATGCGGCTTTGCACGACGCCCTGGCCACGGCGCCGGCCGCCCTGGCACCGTCGGTGCGGTCCTTGAGCTATGGCGCGATTCGGGGCTATTTCCGGCACGAGGCGATTCTCGGCAAGCTGTTGTCGCAGCCGGTCAGGTCGCTGGACCTGTTGGTGCGCGCGCTCTTGTCGGTGGCGCTGTTCGAAATCGAGGATGCGCGCACACCGGAATATGCCGTGGTCGACGCGGCGGTGAAAACCGCGAAGGCCACCGACGCGGCACGCGCGAGCGGCCTCATCAACGCGGTGCTGCGCCGTTACCTGCGCGAGCGCAAGGTGGTGGACGCGGAGATCGCGCGCAATCCGGCAACTCGACATGCCTCGCCCGTGTGGCTCGCCGACCGTTACCGCGCCGACTGGCCGGTACGTTGGACGCAGTTGTTGGCTGCGGGCGATACCCAGGCGCCGATGTGGTTGCGCGTCGACAGCCGGCGCACGACCGCGGACGATTATGTGGAGGCCCTGCGTAGGGCGGGCATCGAGGCCCGCACGGAAGCGCGCGTGCCGTTCGCGGTGGTGCTCGATGCGCCGCACGACGTGCATGAGTTGCCGGGGTTCGCCGACGGCTTGGTGTCGGTGCAGGACCTGGGGGCGCAATGCGTCGCCTTCCCGCTGGAGTTGGCGGCGGGTCAACGAGTGCTGGATGCGTGCGCAGCGCCGGGCGGTAAGACGGCGTTGATCGCCGAGCGCGAGCCCAACCTCGAAACCCTGGCCGCCGTGGACATCGACCCGCAGCGCCTGGCGAGAGTGCAGGACAACCTGGCGCGCGGCAATTTGCATGCCGAGGTGATCGTCAATGATGCGAGCGCACCGGAGGCGTGGTGGAACGGCGTGCCGTTCGACCGGATACTGCTCGACGCGCCCTGCTCGGCGCTCGGTGTGATACGGCGCCACCCGGATATTCGGTTGCGCAAGTCGCCGGCTGAAATCGACAAGCTGCCCTTGTTGCAGGCACGTTTGCTGACCGCGGCCTGGCGCATGCTGGCGCCGGGCGGCCGGCTGGTGTACGCCACCTGCACGGTGACCCGCAGCGAGAACCGGGACGTCGTCACGGCATTCCTCGAGGGCACGCCGGATGCCAACATCGTACCGCCGGAGAGCTGGCCGGGTTGGCCGGGGTTCGGCGAGGCGGATGGCTGCGGGCGGCAGATTCTCCCCGGGGAGGCGGGTGCCGACGGCTTCTATTATGCTGCCTTGATCAAGCAATGAACGCGATCGAGCCATGAACGCCGTGCCATCGAGTATTTTGCGACTCGCGCGCGCCGCCGCACCGGCGGGCCGCCCGTCGTTGGTCGCGACGCTGCTGCTTGCCATGCTGACGAGCGCGCTCGCGCCGGCACCCGCGGCCGCCGACGGCCTCGAGGGGCGCTTCGAAGTGCGTTCTGCCGACCTGGAGCTGCAGGACGGCGTCTATCATCTGAATGCGCGCTTGGACCTCCCGGTGAGCGACGCCGTGCGGCGTGGGCTGGCCGAGGGCGTGCCGCTCACCCTGGAACTGGACCTCGACATCGAGCGCGTGCGGCAGCTGCTGCCGAACTCGCGGGTCGCGGAACTGACTCAGCGGTACCGCCTGCAATACAATGCGGTGAGTGCGCGCTTCATCCTGCGCAACGATAACAGCGGTCAACAGGAATCTCTCGGCACGATCGACGCCGCTCTCGAGCAATTGTCCGAAGTTCACAGCCTGCCGGTGTTGGACAAGTCTCTGGTCACGCCGGACCGCCGCTACGAGGCCAATGTCCGCGCCAAGCTGGATTACGGTACGGTACCGTTCTCATTGCGGGTGTTGATGTTCTGGGTCAGCGAATGGCATCGCGACAGCGACTGGTACACATGGACCTTGCAGCCGTAACGCGCAAGTACGGTTCGACGGTGCTGGGCACCTTCGGCGTCGTGCTGTGGTTGGTCGCGCTGTATCTGCTGGGGGCCGCCGCGCAGAACTCGGCGCTGTTCGACAGGTGGCTGCCATGGATCTTGCTCATCAACATCACGGGCCTCATCACGCTGTTCGTGTTGCTGGCCGCCAAGCTCACCCGCCTGGTGCGCGATTACCGCAGGCATGTGCCGGGCTCGCGGCTCAAGGGCCGCACGGTCGCGATCTTCAGCGCGCTCGCGGTGGCGCCGATTCTGATCGTGTATTATTTCTCGCTGCAGTTCCTCAATCGCGGCATCGACAGCTGGTTCGAGATCGAAGTCAGCCAGGGGTTGAAGGACACGCGCGAGCTGTCGCACGCCGCCCTCGAGGTGCGCGTGCGCGAATTCCTGCAGCACACGCAGGTGGTCGCGCACGAGCTGTCGCCGCTGTCCGACTTCGAATTGATCGGTACTCTGGATCGCGAACGGCGCGAGAGCACCGCACTGGAATTCACGGTGGTGGGCGCGCAGACGCGGATCATCGCGACCAGCTCGGATCGCCCCATGGACACGCTGCCGGTGCCGGCCACCGACGAGATGATGCTGCAGGTTCGCCGCGGCCGCCCCTACGTGAGCCTGGATACGGATGCGGTCGGCGGCTATGTGATTCGCGCGGCCTCGCCGCTCGAGGGCAGCGGCGCCAGCGGCGCGCGTGTCTTGATCGCGTTGTATCCGGTGCCGCAACAGCTCTCGCAGCTCGCCGACACCGTGCAGCGATCGTACACGCAGTACGCCAACCTGGTGCAGCTGCGCCAACCGCTCAAGTCCACCTTCGTGTTGATCCTGTCCTTCGTGGTGTTGATGTCCTTGATCGCGGCCGTCTACGGCGCGTTCTTCGCCGCGCAGCGTTTGGTGCAGCCGGTGCAGGACCTGATCGCGGGAACACGGGCGGTGGCCAAGGGCAATTACGACACCAAGCTGCCGCTGCCGTCGCGCGACGAGCTGGGCTTTCTGGTCACCTCGTTCAACGACATGACCAAGCGCCTGGGGCGCGCCCGCGAGGAGACGCGCCGCAGTCAGCAGGCGGTGGAAGCCGAGCGCGCGGGACTCGCCGTCATCCTCGCCCGCCTGTCGACGGGCGTGGTGTCTCTCGAGGCAGATTTGACGGTGCGCACGGCCAACCAGGCGGCGAGCGCCATTCTGGGCGTCGACCTCGAGGCGGCGGTGGGCACGCGGTTCGACGCGGCCATCAGCGACAGCACCTTGTTCACGCAGTTCTTGAGCGCGGTGCAGCAGCGCTTAGGCTCCGAACAGCTCGACTGGCGCGAGCAAATCGACCTGTTGTCGGATTCGGGCAAGCGCGTGCTGATGTGCGCCTGCACGGCGTTGCCGAACGACATCGGCGCGCCCGGCGTGGTGCTGGTGTTCGACGACATCACGACGCTGCTGCAAGCGCAGCGCGACGCGGCCTGGGGCGAGGTGGCGCGGCGTCTGGCGCACGAGATCAAGAATCCGCTGACGCCCATCCAGCTGTCCGCGGAGCGCATCCAACGCAAGTTCTCGGGCAGCATGAACGCCGAGGACGGCCAAATCCTCGAGCGCGCCACCCATACCATCGTGGCCCAGGTGGAGGCGATGAAACAGATGGTGAACGCTTTCAGCGAATATGCGCGCGCGCCCGACATGCATTTCTCGCGCTTCGATCTGAATCAGCTGATCACCGAGGTGGTGG
>PLAH01000145.1 GCA_003134045.1 Gammaproteobacteria bacterium | reverse complement strand
AAAACCGGTATCTTCGGGTTATCCTGTTGTCGGACGGTGAGACTATCCACAACGCTTTTTTTGACCGCGGGTTTGCACCATGAAAATACGTTATTTTGCCGACACAGATACTTTGCTTATCGAATTTCGCGAGGCTTTGGTCGCAGAGACGCGCGACCTTGACGAGAACACTCTTCTCGATGTGGATGCACAGGGGAACATTTGCTCAATCACTGTCGAACACGCCTCGCAGAGGGCCGGTGCGCCCCATTTCTCGTATGAGGAAGTCGCTGCCTAACAAACGGCTCGAGCGCTATGCGGGTTGCGTCCACGGTGAATGGATGGATGAGTTCATGTGAGGCAAGAGCCACCGTGTGAGCCGGAGTCGTGGGGCAAAGAGTGAACCACGTATCACGGAGTGTCAGGGCTGCCCCTGCGGCTGGCGGCGCGTGATGGTATGGCTTAGCTAAACAAGAATGTCGCCCGACCGTGGCCTATCAATTTTGTGAACCGTGACAATGACATGCGGTATCCACCTTTCATAAGGCACTGCCGAAGGTTCGCTGAATCTGGGCGATGAAACCGTGCTTTGCTATAGCTAGCTTAGGTATCGGTCTCCCGCTTTGCAATCATCCGGTCAGGCGGTTTGTCGGTGGTGGGTTTGCGAGCCCTACGTTTCTCTTGTCCCGATGGCGGGAGCGTGATTCCCAACCCTCTTGGCGCTTTGCGAAGTACACAAGCCGAAGCCCCGGTGAGACTGTCTATGCCGAGCGAAGAGTCGATCCAGCATGAGCTTCCCCTGCCGTTTCCGGAACTGACTGGCGATCAGCCGTTGTTGCCGGCGCGGATGGTGAACGAGTATGTCTATTGTCCACGCCTGGCTTACCTGGAATGGGTGCAGGGCGAATGGGCAGATTCCTCGGACACGGTGGAGGGCCGTTACCGGCATCGGCGCGTGGACGCGCCGCACGGTGATCTGCCCGCAGCGGAAGAGGTTGAGGCTGAAACACATATCCATGCTCGATCCATCACGCTGTCGAGCAATCGTCTCGGAGTGATTGCCAAGCTGGACTTGATCGAGGCCGAAGGCGATCGTGTCGTGCCGGTGGATTACAAGCGCGGCAAGCGTCCGCATGTAGCGCACGGCGCCTATGATCCTGAGCGCGTACAGGTATGCTTGCAGGGCCTTATCCTGGAGGATCAGGGATATAGCTGCACAGAGGGTGTGCTGTACTTTGTCGAGTCGCGCGAGCGCGTGCCGGTGGTCTTCGACCAGGAGCTGCGCGACCTGGCGATGTCCGCACTGCACGGACTACGCGGCGTGGCGCTGGGCGGTCGCATCCCTGCGCCGCTGGAAGACTCGGCAAAGTGCCCGCGCTGTTCCTTGGTTGGGATCTGCCTGCCCGACGAGGTCAATTTCCTCAAGCGCGGTGAAACGCCTCCACGTGCCATAGCCATTGGCCTGACCGAGTCGCTGCCGCTTTACGTGCAAGCCCACAAGGCGAAAGTCGCCAAGGACGGTGACAATCTCGAAGTCACTGTGGACGATAAGGCTGCGGCGCGGCCGCGCCTGGCGGAAATTTCGCAAGTCGTCCTTCAGGGAAACGTCTACATGACGACACCGACCCTGCACGAACTGATGCGTCGCGAAATTCCTGTCGCTTGGCACAGCTACGGCGGCTGGTTCCTCGGCTATACCGCAGGAATGGGTCACAAAAACGTTGAATTACGTACCGCTCAATTTCGGGCCGCGGATGACCCGGAAATTTGTCTTTCGCTCGCCAAAGGGTGGGTGCGGGCCAAACTGGTGAACAGTCGCGTGCTGTTGCGGCGCAATTGGCGGGGAGAGAAGTCCGCGGACGAGGCGCTCTCCCAGCTGGAGCACGCCATCAAGAGCAGTGCGCGTGCCCGCAGCCTGGCGGAACTGCTCGGTATCGAAGGCAACGGCGCGGCGGTCTATTTCGGTAACTTCAATAATCTCCTGAAGCACGAAGATGATCGCAGCTTCGGATTCGACTTCACGCGGCGCAATCGCCGTCCGCCAACCGATCCCGTCAACGCTCTGCTGTCCTTCGCCTACGCGATGCTGTCGCGGCATCTCACGATTACGCTCACTACGGTGGGCTTCGATCCATATCGCGGCTTCTATCATCAGGCGCGCTACGGTCGGCCGGCGCTGGCATTGGATATGATGGAGCCTTTCCGCCCGCTGATAGCGGATTCAGCAGTAATCCAGGCGATCAACAACGGCGAGGTTCGCCCGACCGATTTCATCGGCGGTCCGGGTCGCGTCAATCTCAGCGAAGAAGGTCGCAAGCGTTTCATTGCCACATTCGAAAGACGGCTTTCGCATGAAGTTACGCACCCACAGTTCGGCTACCGCCTCAGCTATCGTCGCCTACTGGAACTGCAATGCCGCTTGCTCGGGCGCTTCCTGCAAGGGGAAACGCTGGAAAACTCCAACTTCACAACGCGTTGACACCTTACTGGGACTTACGTCATGCAAGAGCATCTCTACATAGTCAGTTACGACATAGCCGATACCAAACGTTGGCGGCGTGTGTTCAAACTGATGAACGGTTATGGCGAATGGCTGCAACTGTCTGTTTTCCAGTGCCGGCTGTCGGCGCGGCGCCACGCAGAACTGCTGGAATTGCTGGACGGTATCATCCTCAACGGACATGATCATGTGGTGATGCTCGATCTGGGCGCCGCAGACACGGTGAAGCCAAAAATCGTCAGTCTCGGTAAGGCGTTTGAAGAGGTAGCCAGGGAGCCGACCATCGTCTGAGCAGACATATTGTGGCATGCTTGTTCATGCCTAACGCGTGCGAGCGCGGCAGTGGTATCGGAATCTCCGGGGACCGCTCGCGAATCGCCAAGTTCTTTAAAAATCAGGATTTATTCGCCTTAATGCTCGTTGCGGCACCTTTATGCGTAGTTCTGTGGCGCGCGAGAATCGATAGCGCTCGCAATTCCAGGCAGTGGCTATTAGAATTCAATAGGTTGCAATGCAACTGTTTTCCGAGGCGATCAGCCTCGGCCTCATTGAAGCCGCACGCTTTTGATGCTGTCCTGGCCCTCCTGGTGCTGGTTTTCCGAGGCGATAAGCCTCGGCCTCATTGAAGCGCGAACGGGACGGGCCGTGTGTTTCGCTCCATGGATCGTTTTCCGAGGCGATCAGCCTCGGCCTCATTGAAGCGAGACCTATCCAGATCGCGACGGTGATCCGGCCACCGTTTTCCGAGGCGATCAGCCTCGGCCTCATTGAAGCCAATGTAAGCACGTCACCGTCGCGCGCCTGGATCAAGGTTTTCCGAGGCGATCAGCCTCGGCCTCATTGAAGCCAACTCGGGCGGCGCCGGGATTCATTTCACGGCTGCGGGGTTTTCCGAGGCGATCAGCCTCGGCCTCATTGAAGCAGGTGCGTATTCCATTGTGATTGTGGACGGTGATTCCAAGCCATCGTGAATATCACCCGCTCATCTTCTTCGATGGCGCGGTTCGCGGTCCCGGTATTCTTCTCGCGGCACATACCGGTCACGACGAATTCTCCATTGTGGGACCGGTCCGTATAGGCGCGGCCCTACTCGAAAGCCTTGAGCAGGGCGTCGAAGCGGGCGCGGAGCGAGCGGTCGTGAGGCGTGACCGGCGGTAGCGTGCGCTCGATCGACAGAAGAGAATAGACTGCCGTTTGCGCGGCGCGAATGGAATATTCCACCGTAAACACGACATCATCCGGGATCTCGACAAATTGACTGACGAAGGCCAGGTTCTTCGAGGAGGGCGGGACGGGGAGCGGCCGGTCGCTCTGCGCTCGCGGCATGAACATGCTCGTGATGAACGGCATGCGGCATGGAATGCAGATTGCGTCCGCAACCGTATCGGAATCGAAGCGCAAGTGCCCGCACAGTTCCTGCAGTATCTCCTGCCCGCTGCACGCGTCCATTGGTTTCGGCACGAAATTGCCGACACGGTCCGGATATAGGCCGTATCCCCAGAACACTTGGACGTCGCGCGGTTGGCCCAGAAAATGCGGTTGGTGCGGCAATACGATGGACATGACCCAATTGGAGTCCTTGAACGTCACCAGCCCTCCCGTACCCGGCTGATTGCCGGAAAACGAGGTCATCTGGTCGAAGAAGACCGAGGTCTTCAACGTAACCGTGAATGACTCCCAGCACGATTGCGCCGGCGACTGGTTGAACGCCTGCGGATTGCCGAATTCGGGCCTTCCGTGCGCGAGCGAAGACCACAAATCCCAACCCGTACTATGCGTCTTATCGTATTTTGCCGGCGCGCCGCTCATGGAGCCCAAGCTCGAGTCGTCGGTCATCGAGCCATTCTGCAATATCACCCAATCGTCCTCATCGATGGCGTAATACGCCGCGCGGGAATCTTTCTCGCAGCGCATGCCGGTCACGACGAATCTGCCGTTGTCGTACCTGTGATCCAACCCTCGCACGGTGCAATTCGTATGGATGACTACGCCGCGATCGACGAGCCACTGCTGAAGCGGTCTCACCAGAGAATCATATTGGTTGTAGATCGTTCGCTTGACGCCGGCGAGCGTTTCGATGCGGGAGAATTCCAGCAGGAATCGGTGCAGATAGCGCTTGAATTCGGTGGCGCTGTGCCAGGGCAGGAAAGCGAACGTCGTCGACCACATGAACCAGAAGTTGGTCTCGAAGAAATGCGGAGAGAGCCAGTCCGTGATGCGGCTGCCGCTCAAATCGCGCTCGTCGCTGTCGGCGAGCGTCAGCAATTGCATCCTGTCCCGCATGGAAAAACCCATCGACGCCACCGGAATCTTCGCGCGATGCTTATCGACGAGTCTCGCATGGGAGTGCGCCCGATACCTTTCGTTGAACTCGATCGTCTCATCGTAAACCGATCGAGTCTTGTCGCTCAGCGAGGGAATGCTCTTGAATAGATCCCAGGTGCATTCGTAGTTGTCCGTCGTAAACATGCGGCCGCCGCGCATCGAGTAGCCCGCCGCGGCGTCGCCCGCCGCATCCAGGCTGCCGCCCGGGCGCGACGCCGCCTCGAAGATCGCTATGTCGCGTCCGCCGACGTTGCCGTCGCGAATCATGAATGCCGCCGCCGCGAGCGATCCGATGCCCGCACCGATGAGGTAGGCCTTCGGCTTTTCCTGTGTCATGGAGCCTCGCATTGTTTGGAAATTGGTCGAAGCGTACGAGCCGTCGTGGTGCCTCGTCTGTGCGGTATCCGCCTATCGCGGTATCCGACTTTTGCCGAATCCGCGGGGTTGCATAAGTCGGCCGCGGCGCCGCTATTGTGCGATACTGCACATAGCCGAGCGTGCGTAGTGGAGCACAGCGACGAGTGCCACGGATTTCGACGCTCATTCGCAGTCTACCTTTGTCAGGCGGCCCATTTGCCCTTCACCTTTGAACCGAGAAAGAATTCCTTGCTCGCCGCGTTGCCGGACGAGCAGCTGCAGCGCTGGCTGCCGCACTTCGAGCCGACCACGTTGTCGCTGGGGCAGGTCCTGAGCGAGCCCGGCGCCGCCTGGAGCGACGTCTACTTTCCTACGACAGCGATAGTTTCTCTTCTCTACGTGACGGAGAATGGGGCATCCGCCGAAATTGCCGTCGTTGGCAATGAGGGCATCGTCGGCATATCGTTGTTCATGGGCGGCTCCTCGACGCTGAGCCGCGCCGTCGTACAGAGCGCCGGCCACTGCGTTCGTCTGGCAGCGCGCCATGTGATGGATGAATTCAACAACGCGGGACCGGTTTTGCACTTGTTTCTGCGCTATACCCAGGCCTTGATAACCCAGATGTCGCAAACCGCCGTGTGCAATCGGCATCACTCCCTGGATCAACAGTTATGTCGTTGGCTTCTGTTGAGCCTGGACCGCCTCGAGGGCGACGAACTGGTGATGACCCAGGAGCTGATGGCCAACATGCTCGGCGTGCGGCGAGAGGGCGTTACCGAGGCCGCACGGCGCCTGCAGCAGGATGGGCTGATACGCTACCTTCGTGGTCACATCTCGGTCCTCGACCGCCGTGGGCTCGAGAAGCGGACCTGCGAATGCTACGCCGTGGTCAAGAAGGAATACGACAGATTGTTGCCACGATCGAAGGCGGTCTAGTTGGCGGCGTGGCCGGCTTGCTTGCCGCAGATTGTCGCGATGCGTGATGGCTGGCTTGTCGTCGACTAAATTTAATATAAAACATATTGATACAGAGTATATATAATCTAATTTATACTTCCGCAGAGCGCCCCACGCGCCCATTGGCGGCGTGCTAAGGTCTCGGCGCTGGAATGAGCGGCAATCAACGGGCGGCGAGATGAAAGAAGAAGCGGCAATCACGATCAACGGCACCAAGCTCAGCGATGCCCAGTCGATGACGGTACGAGTGGCGGTCGACACCCTCGCCAATGTACTGGCCGCGGGTCTGGAAGGCGACGACCAAGGTCTCGCCGAGAGATATGCGTCCGCGTTGAGCGCCATTCAGGCGCTGCTCGACAGCCGCGAGGCGCGAACGCAGTAGCGCGTTGGCGGCGCTTCAACGTCGCTCAACGGGCGAGGCAGCGCTCATATCGACTTAGCGATCCCGATTCCGCTCTCCCGAGAGCCCGGCACCGGGCGTCACGGTGCTGCTGGCGGCGGCCTGCGGCTTGATCGTCGCGAGTATTTATTGTCCGCAACCGCTGATCTCGCTGATTGCGCCCGCGATCGGACTGCGTTCGACGCTGGCGAGCCTCATCGTGACGGTGACGCAGATCGGCTATTGCGCCGCGCAGGCGGCCATACGTCTCCCGTTTCCCAAACTTGAGTAGCATTCTATGTGTAATGACGGTATATAGCATGCTATCGAACACATGGCCGGCGCGCGCCGAAGCTCCAATCCGCACGAGAACACCCAATGCTAGATCGCCCGTTCAGTCCCGATACGCAAATCGTCTCCCGTAAACAGCAGCCGCCGGTACTCGAGCGGGGCTGCGACATCTGTGTGATCGGATCGGGCGCGTCGGGCATTTCCGCGGCCGTGGAAGCGGCGCGTGCCGGACGCAGCGTCATTCTGGTCGACGGTCTGCCGTCCCTGGGCGGCCAGGCCGTCAATTCCATCATCGGCATGTTTTGCGGGCTGTACACGCCGGGCAAGGAAGGGCGCCAGCTCACCCACGGCATCGCCGATGAAATAATCCGCGACCTGGGCGCGACCGACGACGTCAAAGTCGTCGCCGGCGGCGTGATGAAAGTCGCGATGTACAACGAAGTCGCGTTGGGGCGGTGGGTGGAGAAAGCCGTGTCGGCGGCCGGCGTCACGCCGCTCACGGGCGCGCTCATTCGCGGCGTGAACCAACAGGGCCGCCGCATCACCTCGCTCGACGTGGCCACCCGCCATGGCGACGTGCGCATCACGGCCACCGGCTTCATCGACGCGACGGGCGACGCGGCGGTCGCCTGGGAAGGCGGCTACGACTGCCAGATTCACAAGGGCGGCCAGATCTACGGCTCGCAGATGCTGGTGATCGAGGACTTCGACGATTCGAAAAAGCCGAGCTGGGATGAGATGGCGACCCGCATCCGCGAGAAGGGCGGGAAGTACGGCATGATGCGTCGCGACGGCTTTGCCGCGAGCTTTCCGGGCCGCAATGTCGCCATCGTCAACATGACGCACATCGAGACGCCGCTGGACCCGTTCGACGCGGCGGCGAAGCAGATCGACGGCAAGGAACAGGCGGACCGCACGCTTAACTTCCTGCACGCTGAATTTCCGGAAGCCTTCGGCAGGGCGCGCATACGGGCCTATGGCCTGCCCGGCATCCGCCAGACGCGCTGGATCGTCGGCACCCATCACCTGACGACGGCCGAAGTACGGGCCGGCACGCGCTTCGACGATGCCATCGCGCGCTGCTCGTGGCCGCTCGAGCAGCATCACAATCGCGAGGGTTACGTCTGGGAAGTGTTTCCGGACGACCACATTCACTGGATTCCCTTGGGCTCGCTCACGGTGGCCGGCGCGGACAATCTGTGCGCGGTCGGCCGCTGCATCGACGCGGACTCGTCGGCCCTGTCCTCGGTGCGCGTGATGGGGCCCTGCATCGCGATGGGACGGGCGGCGGCGCACGCGCTCGATCTCGCGGGTTCGGGCAGCGTGCACGCGATCGACATCAAGGCCCTGCAGGCCCGCCTCAAAGACAATCTGGAGTTTTGAACATGACCGCTCTACGCAGTTTGTCCGCCAATTCGCCCATTCGCCGCGCCCAGTGGCGCGCCCTCGGCTTGTCCGAGGCCGACATGCTGAAACCGAAGATTGCGGTCGTCAATTCCTCGTCCGAACTCGCCATTTGTTTTGCGCACCTGGACGGTGTCGCCAAAGTGGTCAAGGAGGCGGTTCGCGCCGCCGGCGGCGTACCCTTCGAGGTGCGTACCACCGCGCCCTCCGATTTCATCACCGGTGCGGGCTGTTCCGGCTCGTACATTCTCGCGGCGCGCGATCTCGTGACCAACGATATCGAGGCGCAGGTGGACGCGGCCATGCTCGACGGCATGGTCTGTTTGACGTCCTGCGACAAGACGCCGCCCGGCCATTTGATGGCCGCGGCCCGCATGAACATCCCCACGCTGCTGGTGATCGGCGGTTATCAGGCGTCGGGCATGATCGGCGACGATCACGTCGACATCGAAGATCTGTTTTCAGGATCCGTCGGTGCCACGCTCGGCAAGCCGGGAAAGTTTCGCATCGAAGACATGACCGAACAGGCGATCCGCGGCCCGGGCGTGTGCGCCGGAATGGCCACGGCGAACACCATGCACTGCGTCGTCGAGGCCTTGGGGATGTGCGTGCCGGGGTCGGCCCCGGTCAGGGCCAACAGCGACAAGATGTTCGATGCGGCCCGCCGCTCGGGCGAGCGCATCGTCGCCATGGTGCAAGAAGGACTGACGCCGCGCAAAGTGCTCACCGAGGCGGCGTTTCGCAATGCCACCGCGATGGTGCTCGCGGTCTCCGGCTCGATCAACGCGATCAAACATCTGCAGGCAACGGCGGTCGAGGCCGAGAACGGCGTCGATGTGTACGCGTTGTGGGAAGAGATGGGGCGGAAGGTCCCGATTTTGAGCGCAGTGCGTCCCAACGGGGCGGTGCGCATCGAGCAGTTCGAGGACGCGGGGGGCGCCGGTGCGATGTTGAAACGGCTCGCGCCGGTGATCGACACCACCGCAATGACCGCGATGGGTCAGCCGCTCGCCGCGGTGCTGGCCGCGATTCCCGAGGGCGATGTGCAGATCATCCGGCCCTTGTCGAATCCCATCTCGGCGGGCCCATCGATCGCCATATTGCGAGGGAGCCTCGCTCCCGAGAGCGCCGTCGTCAAACTGGGCATTCGCGATGGCAGCCGCCCCGAGTCCTTCGACGGCCGGGCGGTGGTGTACGAGGACACGCAGAGCGCCATGAAGGACATCAAGGCGGGAAAACTGCAGAAGGGCGACGTGCTCGTGCTCCGCGGTCAGGGGATCAAGGGCGGCCCGGCGATGGGCGGCGGCGCCTCGCTGGTGCTGTTCGGCATCGATGCGGCAGGATTGGCGAAAGACGTGGCCTTCGTCACCGATGGGCAGTTGTCGGGACTATGCCTGAAAGGGCTGACGGTGGCCGAGGTGGCGCCGGAGGGTGCGACCGGCGGACCCATCGGCAAGGTGCGCAACGGCGATCGCATCGTCATCGACGTCGAGGGCCGCCGGCTCGATCTCGACGTGCCGGCCGCGGAGCTTGCCGCGCGTCCGGCGCCGAGCGCGGTCTTCCCGATCGCGGCCAAAGGGTATCTCGGCATCTATCGACGCGATGTGCAGCCGATGAGCACGGGGGCGGTGCTCACCGATCTCGCCGACTGACGAGCCGTGGGGAACGCGCTATCCTAGGAGCATGCCATTGCATTCGCCCCCCAGGCTCGCACCGCACGGATGTTGAAAGTCAGCCAACGCGGCGGCCCGCGCTCATCGCTGCGGCGCGGCCCGAAAGCCGCACGCGGCGGCGCGAACGACGGCCCGGGTTCCGTCGCGCAGGAACGGGCACGTTCCTCGAGGGGGGAAACCGTCGACGACGCGGACCTGCGGCTGTGCAACTATCGCAGACAGTTCACCGCGAGCAGCGAAAATGAAATGTATTTCCGCGCCACCCGCGCCATCGTCACGGCGGCGCGCCGCTGGCGCAAGCTCGCGAACGAGCGCGTCAAGGCGATCGGCCAGACCATGGCGCGCTGGGAGACGCTGTTTCTGGTCGCTCTGTCCGGCGATGAGATCACGCAGGGCGAACTCGCCCGCCTGATATCGGTCGAGGGGCCGACGATGGTGCGGATGCTCGATGTGCTGGCGAAAGACGGCCTGATCGCGCGCCGGCAAAGTTCGACGGATCGGCGCGTCACCAGCAATCGGATCACGCCGAAGGGACTGCGCGCGATCCGTGAAATCATGGGCATCACCGATACGCTGCGCGCCGAAGTGATGGGCAGCATCGATCCCCGCCGGCTGGAGATCTTCGTCGATGTCCTGACGCAGATTTTATGCAACATCGACGAGAAGAGCGCCAGCGGCATGGATGGCGACGCTTATCCGTTCCGTCAACAGCCCAAGGCGGCCGCGCCGACCGCGCCGCGCGGCGGCAGACACACCCGTTCATCCGAAGGATTTTCATGAGATACCGTTGGCTTTGCTTGCTGTGCGCGGCCGTGCCGCTGCTTGCGCTGTCTTCCGCGCCGGACGCAGCGTCCGGCGCAGCGCCGTTGCTGGGCTACAGCGCCGCCGGCGCCGCCGCGCAGGAGCAATGGGAGAAGAAATTCCGCGCGGGCATCTCGCCGGACAACATCCGCGAGAATATGCGGCGCTTGAGCGCGCGGCCGCACCGCGTCGGAGGGGCTGCCCGAACGCCCTTGGTTCAAGAATCAGATCTATTCCCCCGGCGCCTACACGGGCTATGGGGCGAAGCCGATCGCCGCGGTGCGAGAATACATGGACGAGAAGAAATGGCATGAGGCGGATGCCCAGATACCGCAGGTTTCGCACGTGATCGAGAGCGTCGCGGCCGGCATCGATGCCGCCGCCGCCGACTTGGAACGTGAACTCGCGGCGGAGCGCTCAACCCCCGGCTAGGCGCCTCGCGCGCGCGAACGGAATCTCGGGCTCATCGCCCCTGGCGAGCTTGATCTCGTGAGCGGCGTGCACGGCGTCGATGGCGCCGGAGAGAATGACCGGCAGGCTTTCGACCGCCGGTTTGGCAAATAGATATCCTTGGAAGAGGCTCACCCCCAGGCCGCGCAGCGTCACGGCTTCGTCGACCGTCTCGACGCCTTCCGCGATCACCAAGATATTCAAATCCCTGCACAGCGACACGATGGCCCGAGCGATCGAACGACGCACCCGGTCGGTGTGGATGTTGCGCGTCAGCTCCATGTCGATCTTGATGATGTCGGGTTGAAAGTCCGCCAGCATGCTCAAGCCCGAGTGCCCCGCGCCGAAGTCGTCGATCGCGGTAATCATGCCGTTCTGTTTGTGCTGACTGAAGATTTCCTTGAACTGGTGGATATCGCGGGTCGGTTCGTTTTCCGTGATCTCGAAAATCAATTGATGCAGGGGGAAGCTGGCATGGCGCGCGGCGTCCAGGGTGCGTTCGAGGCAGGCGGCTGCCTCGTAAACTGCATTGGGCAGGAAATTGATGCTCAAAAAGCTATCCAACTCGAGCTGCGCGGCCAGTTCGATGGCCTTGACGCGGCACATCTGGTCGAACGCGTAGCGGTTGTGGCCGTGCATGCGATCGAGGATGTCCGAGGCGTCGCCGCCGCCCGTCGGGCGCACCAGCGCCTCGTACGCGTACACCTCCGCCGTTTCCACGTCGATGATGGGCTGAAACGCCATGGTGAAAGCCGGAATGGAGAAAGCTGCCGATGGACCGCCGCTTCTTTGCCGCGTTGCTGAGTTCATTGATCCTTCGAATTGAATGGCTTAGCTCTTGGAGTTGTGTCGGCTCCCGAGGTTGAAACTTGAGGCCGTGTAGGATGCGAGGCCATGCATGCCTTCCGTCTGTCCGAACCGCGGGTCGCGCGCGCCCTGCGCATCGCGTTGAGCTACTACGTGACCAGCGGCCTTTCGGCCGCGTTCGGCTTGTTCGTCATTTCCGGCTGCATGCGTTGGTGGTTCGGCACCTTTGCGGCAGCCACCGCGTCGATCGGCGTCATCGTGGTCGTGCCGGCCGATCAGCCTGCGCCCCGGCGCGGGAAATTCCGGCAGATGTTTCCTTCGGTGTGCGTGGGCGTGCCGCTGTTCTACGCGGTGCGCAGGCTCGAGGCGGAGCCGCTGCAGCTGGGTCTGTTGCTGGTGCCGGCGACGTTCATCGCATTCCTCGGTGCGGCCTGGGGCAGGCGCGGCATCCCGGTGTCCGTGTCGGCGATGTTCGCCATCGTGTTCGCGATGGCCGTTCCCGCACGGGCCGGGGCCGCCGCACCGGTGACGGGCTACTTCGCGGCGGGCGCGGTCGCGTATCTGGCGTATGCGACCGCGGCCAATGCGCTCCTCAATCCACGCTACCGCGTGCAGATACTCGCGGACACGCTGTTGTCGATGGCCTCGCTGATGCGTATCCAAGCGGGCCAATTCACTGCGGGCCGGGCGCGGGACGGCGCGGCCAGTCCCATCGGCCGGCTGCTGCGCGAGCAGGCGGCGTTTGCCGATCAATTGCAGAGCGCCCGCGACATCCTCCTGGAATCGCCGCGGACACCGCGTCGGCAACAGCTCGCCGGCATGTTGATGCGCATGCTGGAAATGCGCGATCAGCTGCTGGCCTGCGAACTCGATGTGGATCTGGTGGTCGTCGATCCGCAGCAGGCTCCGGTGCTCGAGGCGCTGCGGCAAATCTTGAACGAGCACGCGGCAGCGGTCGAACATCTCGCCGACAGTCTGCTGACGGCCGGCCGGCCAGAGCACATGGCGAGCCGCCGGCACCTTCTCGAACGGCTGCCGTGGGCCGACGCCCCGCCCAACATGCTGGCGCGCGGTCTGGCGGCGCGCGTCGGCAACATCCGCGACGAGATCGCGGGTCTGAACGCTTTGGCGCGCGGCGAGGCGCAGCCGGAACTGGCCGTCGTGCACGCGTCGTGGCAAATGTTCATCAGCCCGACGGCCTGGTCATGGCAACCGTTCAAGGGGTTGTGGCGCTGGGACGCGCCGCCGTTGCGCCACGCGATTCGCGCGGCGCTCGCCATCGCCACGGCCTACGGCATTTCGCTGGCGCTGCCGTGGGGCACGCATGCCTACTGGATATTGCTGACCATCGTCGTGGTGTTGCGCGGCAGCCTTGCGCAGACCATCGAACGACGCAACAGCCGTGTGGCGGGAACCTTGCTGGGCAGCATCGTGGCGGGCGTTCTGCTGTCGCTGCATGCGCCGATCGCCGTGCTCATGACACTGGCCACGTTGGCGCAAGGTGTCGCGCACGCGTTTGCGATCAAGCGCTACCTGGTGACCGCGGTGGCCGCAACTGTGCTCGCCTTGCTCCAGGCACACTTGCTGAACGCCGACACGAGCGCCGCATTCGAAGCCTTCGAGCGCATCGCCGATACGCTGCTCGGGGTCGGCGTGGCATGGGCCTTCAGCTATGTGCTGCCGGCGTGGGAGCGGACGCAGATTCCCGCTCTGATCGAGCGCGCACTCGAGGCGCAGGCGCGCCACGCGCGGCTGAGCCTGGGACTGGGACAGCTGACCGCGGTGGACGACCGCCCCGAACTGCAATGGCGGCTCGCGCGGCGCGAGGTCTACGACAGCTTGTCGGCGCTGGTCCAAGCCACGCAGCGCTGCCTGTCGGAGCCGCGGGCCGTGAGGCCTCCGCTCGAACCGTTGGGCCGTTTGCTGGCGCACAGCTATCAATTGCTCGCCCAGCTGACTGCGGTGAAGACCATGCTGCTCTTGCGCCGCGGACACCTGGATGCAGAACGGCTCGCGGCGCCGTTGCAACAGGCCGTGCAGCAAATCGAGTCGCTGCTGAGGCACGGCGCGCCGGCAGACTCGCACGGCATCGTGCCAGGGGCGTCGTCGAACGAGCCGCTGAACCTGCCCGATCCGTTTGGACAGGACGTGACGCCGTGGCTTCTGCGCCGCCTCCATTTGGCGATCGAACTGTCGCGCAATCTGGGCGACGATGCGCGCCGTGCCGACGTGCCTCTGGCATCGGCGTCTTCGATCCGGCAAGATGGTCGTTGAGAGGAACAGATTGAATTTTTTGCAAAATCGCCGGATCCGCAGGTCGAATGGTGCAGCGCGCTGCGGCGCTGAGGTGGCGCGTGCCGCGATGAGCGCGATCCTGAGCGCGCTCATGATGGCGGCCGTGGCTGCGCCGAGCGCTGCGGATGAAGCGTCGATCGTGGCGCCGGCGGTTCACGGCCCCGCCACGGGACTCGCGGATTCGGCGGCTTTGCGCGCGACCGTGTTCGGCACACCGCCGCAGAATATTGCGCCCCTGCCGGACAAAGTACCGCTGATCGAGATCAACATGTCGATGCCCTGGGCACGGCAGCTGCCGAATGTGTTCTGGTTCGATCGGCAATTGCGCGTCTGGTTCTCGGCGCAGGACAAACCGGCGCCGCTCGCCATCGTGATCTCCGGCACCGGCGGCGACGGCAACACCACGACCCTCTCGACGCTGCGCGCCGTGCTGTATGGCGCGGGATACCACGTGCTCACCATGCCGTCGCCGACGTTTCCAGGGTTCATCGTCTCCACCTCGAGCACGGGCGTCGCGGGCGATCTGCAGCAGGACGGGCAGGACCTCTACGCCGCCATGCAGCGGATCGTCGCGCACCTGCCGCGCAAGGTCAAAATCACCGAGACCGACGTGCTCGGTTACAGCTTGGGCGGCGCCAATGCGGCCGTCGTCAAATCGATCGACGCCCGCGAGCACAAGCTCAACATTCATCGCGCCTTGATGATCAATCCGCCGGTGAGCCTGTTCGCTTCGGTCGGGCGCCTCGACAAGCTGTTCGCGATCAGCATCGGTTCCGGCGATGACGGGGTGGAGCGCCTGTACCAGAAGCTGTTCGCACAGCTGGCGAATTTGTATCGTTCGTCCGACCGGGTGCAGATCAACGAGAACTTCCTGCTGAGCGCGGCCGCCGAGGTGCTCAAAACCGACGCCGAGTTCTCCGCGGCCATCGCGTTGGTGTTCCGCATCGATCTGATGAACATGTTCTTCGCGGGCGATCTGTACGCGGGCACGGGCGTGGTGGTGGATCCGGCGCATCCGCCCCAAGTCGGCGATTCGCTGGAGCAGACCGCGCGCATTCTGCGCGGCAAACCGTTCTCGGAATATTTCACCAAGGTGTTCGCGCCTTACTACTTGAAGCACCGCCGCAACTCGACCACCGAGTCGCTGATCGCGGACAACCGCCTCGAGATCATCGGCGACGCCTTGCGCAACGACCCCGACTACTACGTGCAGACCAACAGCGACGATGTCATTCTCGACAGCGCGGAACTGGCATGGCTCGAGACCACGCTGGGGCGGAAAATCGCCGTCTACGATCACGGCGGCCACCTGGGGACCATCGGCGAGCGCCAACAGGTCGCCGACATGCTCGACATGCTGGGCGGCCGCTGGCAGAGCCCAAGCCGATGAGAGCGTCGCCGTGGGCCGTGCCGGTCGTCGCCCTGCTGCTCCTGGCGCTCACCTTGAGCGGCTGCGCGACCGAGGGCGTGGCCATGCATCGCATGCCGCCCGAGACCCCGGCGGCGAACAATGCCGCGGCGATCAAGAAGGCGCAGGCGCTGGCCGCCGCCGCCGCGACGGCGAAGCTCGCGCAGACGAGCACGGCGGAGTCGCCGTTGCCCTTGACTGCGGCGAACGCGCCGCCGCCGCAGACCTACGATCCCTGGGAGCGGCTCAATCGTTTCAACTATCGATTCAATGCACGGTTCGATGAGGCGATATTCCTGCCCGTGGCGGACGCCTATCGCTGGGTGCCGTCGCCGATTCGCACCGGCATACACAATATTTTCGAGAACCTCTCGGAAGTCGACAGCGTGATCAATTACACGCTGCAGGGCCGGTTCCACTACGGCATCAAGAGCCTCGGCCGATTCGTCATCAACAGTACCGTCGGCATCGCCGGCATTTTCGACGTGGCCGGCCACGTCAAGCTGCCCTATGCACCCACCGGGTTCGGCACCACCCTGGCCAAGTGGGGCATGCATCCGGGACCTTTTCTGGTGATACCGTTCTTCGGACCCTCGACGCTGCGCGAGGCGGTGGGCCTGCTGGGCGACTACGGCACCTCGTACGGCATCGACCTGGGCGACATCTACCGCGGCGATCAATCCTGGGGCGTGGGCCTGGTCAATGCCGTCGATCGGCGGGCGAACATCAACTTCCGCTACTACTCGACCGGATCGCCGTTCGAATATGAAAACATCCGCTTCCTCTACGTTCGCAAGCTGCTGCTGGAAGATGCGGGATTGCACAGGCACGAGAAGCCCAAGAAGCGCGACGACGCGGTGCCGGCGGGACAGTAGCGCCCGACACGGCGGCGATGTGCCAAAATGCCGCATGGATCAACCCGCATCGCCTGACCCCAGCGCCGCCCCGGATCTGTCCCTGAAAGACCGCGCGGGCGGCATCATTGCCACCGGAACGATACTGGCGCTGTTGTACTTCGGGCGCGACGTGCTGGTGCCGATCACGCTCGCGATCATCTTGAGCCTGTTGATCGCTCCCCTGGTCCGGGCATTGCGGCGCATCGGACTCGGTCAGACGTTCTCGGTGTTGAGCGCGGTCCTCGCGTTGGCCGTCGCGTTCGCCTCCGTGGCGTCCGTCATCGGCGTGCAAGTGGCGAGGATGGCGGCGAGCCTGCCGCAATACGAGAAAACCATTCAGTACAAGCTGGCGACCCTGAACGCGATAACGGTCGGTCAGCTGAATGCGCTCAGCGGCCAGGCGGGACGCATCATCAATCAGCACGTCGAGCAGCGCGCCGATGCGGAAGGCGAATCCGCCGCGCCCATACCGGTCGAAATTCACGATCCTCCGACCAACCCTCTGCAGGTCGTGCAGCGCGTGCTGGCGTCGGTTTGGGTGCCGCTCGAGACCGCCGGAATCGTTCTGGTGGTGATGGTGTTCGTGTTGCTGGAGCACGAGGCGCTGCGCGACCGGTTCATCCGTATCGCCGGCGGCACCGACATCCGCGCCACCACGCTGGCGCTCAACGACGCGGGCGAGCGATTGTCGAGATTCTTCGTCTCGCAGTTCGCGGTGAATCTGGGGGTGGCCGGCGCGCTGTCCGTGGGGCTGACCGTCGTCGGGCTGCCGCATGCCTTGCTATGGGGGGCGCTCGCCGGGGTCTTGCGCTTCGTGCCCTACGTGGGCGTGTGGATCGCAGCCCTGTTCGCCACGGTGTTGGGAGCGGCCGTCGACCCGGGCTGGTCGCTGGCCATCGCCACCCTGGGGCTGTTCGCGATCGTCGAGTTGATTGCAGGT
>PLAH01000043.1 GCA_003134045.1 Gammaproteobacteria bacterium | reverse complement strand
TCGCGTTCACCCGAAGCGATGAGGGCAACCACCCTTTGCCGGCGAGGCGTTCCTCAGCTGCTTTCGCCAGCGCACCCTTTTTCAAGTCGCTGAGTGCTGCGGCGACATCCGGCGAGATGGCTTCGCGCACCACCTCGAGAATCCGGGCTTTGGACACGCTACCGAAGTAACTTTCGGCGGTCGCGCTCCACCACTGACGCATATCGAGCTGTGCTGCTTGAGCCAGCGCGTCGATGGCGTGCGGCGAGTCATCCGCATGTACACCGTCCGCCGTTAAAGCCACGCAGCACGCGAGCACCTTGAGCACCCCCGCCTCCGGTTGCTTCAAGAGCCAGGGCATCAAGTCATCCGCGTCGGGCGGTAGTTCGCGTTGCAGTTCCTCCCTGTGTTCGGCGAGCGAGGTGAGTGCCTTACTTTTCTCAACGTCTTGCCCGTAGCTGCGAACGTCCGTGGCTTCGGGATTCACCCGGATGGCACTCCCCGAACCGTACAAGAGCCCGTAGAAGGTCGAGAGCGCCAGGCGGTGGGTGATCGCCACGAGGGCGACGGTCGGTTGCTCGCAGAGCGCTACTTGCACACCGAGCGTGCGATGAGCCGCCAGCCGCCGAGCGAGAACCGCCGAGTGGATGCGTGGTCCTGTCGAGGTCGCTACTCGTTGGGCGGCTTTGGCGGCTCGGGCGAATCGGGCCTTGTCCTCGGGTTTGAGTAAGCCCCGTTCGATGTGCAGTTTTCCCTCGCGGTCAATCGAGAGAATCGCTCCTGACACGGCCTGTTGTTCCGCCGTGGGTACCTCCCGGCACCGATTGAGAAGATCGATGTCGGCGTCAATGGCCTCGATCTGCGCCTCCAATTCGGCATACCGTTCCTCGTCATCCTCGGCAGCGTCAGCGCCTTCTGCGAGGTCCATTCGTTTCTCTTCCAGGGTAGCGAGCGCCGTTGCCTCATCGGCCGTCGCGGCTCGGTACGTCGTTTGCACGCGCCCGTACTCGGCTTGCTTGGCGTAGTCGAGTGTCGGGATGACCTGAACCCACGCATGACCTTCGGCCTTGATCTTCACCGCATCGTGCTCTAACTTCTCATCCGCTAGCTGGCGCAGCAGGTCGGCGTCCATGACGTAGCCGTCATTCTCCTGCTCCGCAAACAGATCGCGCCGAACCTGCCCACCCGCCTTTTCATACGCCTCAAGGCCCACGAACCGGACGATAGGCTCATCCACGGCGATCTCCTGTTGAGTCAGCCTTTCGCGGATCACGGCGGCGTGTTGTTCATGCTTTCGCAGACTCTTCCAGACCGTATGCTGCTTGGCGTGATCGTCCGTGAGGGCAAGGGCCATCAGATGGCTCAACTCCACGGAGCCTTTGCGATAGCGTTCGATGAACTCCGCTGCGACGTTGGCGAGTTTCAGGCGCTGTTTCACCACCAGCGGCGTGACGGAAAACTGCGCCGCTATGTCCTCAATGGATTGCCCGGCATCGGCCAAGCCTTTGAAGGCGGTGAACTGATCCGCCGGATGCATGTTCCGGCGCAGATCGTTTTCCGCCAAGCTCACCGCAGACGCGGTGTGAGTGTCATCGATGATGCACGGTATTGAGTGATCAGCCTTGATCTGCTTACGCTTGACACGAAGGAGCTGCGCGAGCCGTCGCCCCTCGCCCGCCGTGACGAGATAAAAGCCGGTGGCTTCGCCCTGTTCATCCTGTTCAGTCTTGACCACGAGATTCTGAAATTGACCATGCGCGTCGATGCTGTTGGCGAGTGCCTTGATATCCGCTGGGGTATGCGGCACTTTGCGCACGTTCTCGTCGGATTTCTTGAGCTTATCGAGGGAGATGCTTTGAATGTGAAGCTGTTGGTTGGATCGTTTCATCGGAAATACTCCTTGGGTAGTTGATCAATCGAGCGACAGGTCCGCTCGCCCACCCTGAAGACCTTCTCCACCCAACTGTCCGAAGCCGCTGACCATAGGACCGGAAAAATCCGTGCCCCCACAGGGGCGAAGCAGATGCGGCTTTGCGCATCTGGCGCGAATTTTGGAAAGAGACCATCAAACGGAGAGGCGCGGCAGCGGTGGCGTGCCAAGTCCTGTGACGCGGCTTTGCGTGGCGCGGGACTTGCTCTTCCGCTTTAATTCGTCAATTCGATTTCGACAAGCGGTGTCCGATACGGTCGACATTGCAAAGGAGCGCGGGCGAAGGCCACCCGCGCGCCACCGCGCTACAACTGCCCGTGCTCTGCGAACGAGTAAGTCTCAGTGTGGCCGACGATCAGATGATCGACTAGGCGTACGTCGATCAACGCCAACGCTTCTTTCACACGTGCAGTGATCAGCTCGTCGGCCTGGCTCGGCTCTTGGACGCCCGACGGATGATTATGATAGACGATGCACGCTGCCGCACATTTCTGCAGCGCGAGCTTCACGACTTCGCGCGGATGCACCGATGCCCCGTCGATCGTGCCGCGGAAGAGATCGACGCACTCGATGACCCTGTGCCTTTTATCGAGCAGGATCAGTCCGAACACCTCGTAGTCGAGGTGGCCCAGCCGCACCGTCAAGTATTCACCCGCCTTCTGCGGCGATTGCAGCGAGGCGCCTCGACGCACCCGATGCGCCAGCACCTGTCGCGCGGCGATGAGGATTGTTTCACTCGATGCGCGTACCACCGCGCCGTCAGCGCTTAAAGTAAAAAGATTATGATTCGACATGATCGCTCTCCGGTACTTTCTCGGGCGGGATTGCCCGGTCCGGAGGCAGGCCATCGCAGCGCAGCCGTCAGGGCCGCGCGAAGCGCGCTCGCGAGCACGGGAGTTCCCGCGCGCAGGCCTTGACGGCGAGAACGATGGC
>PLAH01000045.1 GCA_003134045.1 Gammaproteobacteria bacterium | reverse complement strand
TACCCGAACTCGAGCCATTAGTACCGCTGCGCAGCGCATTTGACCCGGCCGCGGGGTATCGCATCGGCGAGCAAGGCCAAGATACTTCGCGGCAATGAAAGAACGCCGTTGCCGTGAATCGTCTTGACCCTGCTCTCCCGTGTTCGAGCCAGCCAGCATCGCTCCGCGCTACATCAAGTCTCGGGTAATGATCTCGTTCCAGCGCCGCTCGGCCACCGCGATGCCGTCCTCGTACGCGGTCACGCTGCCGGATACGAAGAAACTCTCCCGATCGCCATGCATTTCCGACTGCGTCTTGATCGAGGTCCGCCAACCCTCGCGGCCCATTTCATACGACTGGGTCAGCACGTAGCGCGCCGACAAGGGATCGTCGTCCCGGATGGTCAGCTCGCGCCGCAGGCTGTGCGCGATCGTGGTGTCGATCTCATCGAAACGGATGACGCCCTCGCCGAAGACACCGCCCACGCTTTCGGTCACATAGGTGTTATCGCCGGTCACGTGATCCTGAGTCGTAAAGCGGCGGATGAGACCGGGCGCCACTCGAGTCATCGGCGTCAAGGGTCCGCGCGCCGGCGGCTCAAACTCCACCCTCGGGCCTTCGCTTTGGCGAACCGGCAATTCCAGAAGGCTTTTTCCTGTCCGGATGGTGAGCGTCGCCGGATAGGGCGCAGGCCACACGATGGGCCAATACGCGGTGGCGATCGCCAACCGGATACGGTGTCCGGGCTGGAACCGGTGACCCGCCGCATTGAACGAGAGATCGACTCCGTAGAAGCGCCCAGGCTCGAGCGGCGTCGGCGTCTCGTGACTGTCGCGATGGGTCAGGTTGAGCACCTGGTAGGTGACTCGCGTCGCCCGTCCATCGGGCGCGACATCCGAGATACGCACGGCCAGTTGCGCGATGGGCACATCGGCAGCCACGTCCAGGTGCAGCCGGGCAGCGCCCAGGATGGAGAGGTCCTGCTGCAGCGCCGGCGTCTCGAACACGAGCGCTCCGCCGTCGTCGAGACGCTGATCGGTCGGATGCTCGCCGGGACACCCGGCGCCCATCCACTCCCCCGCCGCCTTGCCATGGCTTTGCGGCGAGCGGATCGAGAATTCGGTGCCGCCGCTCGCTTCGCTGCCGAGTCCTCGATCCGGCCGCAAATACAATCGATGGGGACGGATATTGGCGGACGGATACGCAGCCTCGCCCACCCAACGCCCCGGCGTGAAAGTCCGGGTGCCCTCGGGCGGCACGTAGTCCTGCACGTAGGCCCTCAGCATGGGCTCGTCCATGATGCCCGTCGCCTTGCCTTTGAGCCAATGGTCCCACCAGCGCACGGCTTCTTGCAGGTAGCCGATGGCGGGCCCCGGCACGCCGTCGTGCGGATAGATGTGACCCCAGGGACCAATGATGCCGAGCCTCGGGACTTTGAGTCCCTCGAGCAGCCGGGGAACCGCGTTCGTATAACTGTCGGTCCAGCCGCCGATGGCAAGCACCGGACAGGTGATGGCGCCGAAGTCCATACACACGGAGCCATGCTTCCAGTAGTCGTCGAAACGCTGGTGCTCGAGCCACAGGGAAGGAAAAAACGGCAGCGTCTCGATACGCTCGAGCCAACGTTCGCGCCAGGTGGGACCCACGATCTGCGGATCGAGCGGGCGAGCCTGGTAGGCCAGCATGATGTTGCCCCACCAGAGATTGTCGTTCAGCAGGCAACCACCCATGAAGTGGATGTCGTCGGTATAGCGATTGTCAGTGGAGAACGTGGTGATGATGGCTTTGAGCGCCGGCGGACGGCGGGCGGCGACCTGCAGCGCGTTGAAGCCGCTCCAGGACTTTCCCTGCATGCCGACGGCGCCATTGCACCACGGCTGTGCGGCGATCCAGGCGATGACCTCCAGCGCGTCGTCCTGTTCTTGCGGCAAGTATTCGTCGGCAAGATGCCCATCCGACTCACCCGAGCCGCGCATGTCCACCCGGATCGCGGCGTAGCCGTGCGCCGCGTAATAGCCCTGCATGGGCTCGTCGCGCCCGCGCGTCCCGTCCCGCTTGCGGTAAGGAATGTACTCGAGGATGGCCGGCACCGGCGCCTCGAGCGCGCCGTCGGGCAGCCACAGCCGCGCGCCGAGCTTGCATCCGTCGCTCAGGGTGATCCAGAGATGTTCCTGTACCGTCACCGCCATATCTCGACCTCGCGTTGGCATCCGTGTTCGGGAAACTGTAGCGGAAATCGTTCGAGCCGAACTGTGCCGAGCCGCGCCATATGCTAGGACTTCAGCTGGATAGACCCGTTTCGGCCGGAGTGAGCGCAGGCGGCCTTTGTCCACGGAGATAATTGCTAGTAGTTCAGCCGCCACTGCCCGCCGCGGGATTGCGTGCCGGCCGGATTAAAGGGTACAAGAGAGCCACCCCCCATGCACCGCACCGAGCCCGACCAGACCCTTTTCGGCCATCCGCGCGGACTCGCGACCCTGTTTTTCACCGAGATGTGGGAGCGCTTCACCTACTATGGCATGCGCGCCATCCTCGTGCTGTTCATGGTGGCGACCGTGGCCGATGGCGGTCTGGGGATCGATGACAAGACGGCGAGCGCCATCTTCGGCCTGTTCGTCGCCGGCTCGTACTTGCTGTCGCTGTTCGGCGGCTGGATCGCGGACACCCTCATCGGCGCATCCCGGGCCGTCGTCGCCGGGGGCGGGTTCATCATGGTGGGCAACGCCTTGTTGGCCTCGGGGACGCCGCAGGTGTTCTTCGTCGGTCTGGTCTTGATTGCGCTCGGCGTCGGGCTGCTCAAACCCAATATCAGCGCACTCGTTGCCAATCTCTACCCCGAGGGCGGTTCGCGGCGCGACGCCGGTTTTTCGCTGTTCTACATGGGCATCAACGTGGGTGCGTTGTTGGGTGCGCTGCTCGTGCCGTTGTGCGCGGCACGCTTCGGCTGGCACTACGGCTTCGCCTTGCCGGCCATCGGGATGCTCATCGGCCTGGTGCAGTTCTTCGTGACCAAACGTCACGTCAAGGCGCCCGAACTCGAGTCGCGCACGAACGCCGAACTGCGCGCCTGGCTGCCTGTCATCGTCGGCGGCGCGGCGGCACTCGCGGTCGCTGCGTTGGTGCTGACCGGCCGCTTGAGCATCGACGCCACCGCCCTGGCGACCATGGCATCCTGGCTCATCGGCTTGCTCGCGGCGGGATATTTCGTCTACCTCATTTATTTCGCCGGCCTGACCGGACCCGAACGCAGCCGGGTGTTCGTCATGATCGCGCTCTTCGTCGCCTATGCCCTGTATACCGCGGGCCAGGAGCAAACCGGCACCTCGCTCACGCTCTTTGCCGAACGCTACACCGACCGCGTGCTGTTCGGTTGGCAAATGCCGGCCGGTATTCTGCAAGGCGTGAGCTCGGTTTTCATCATCCTGTTTGCGCCGCTGTTCAGCGCGCTCTGGGTCAGTCTCGAACGCCGCGGCAAGGACTTGTCGACCCCGGTCAAGTTTGCCGCCGGGCTCGCGCTCATGGGCATGGGCTTCCTCGTGATGTACGTGGCGTCGCTGTTCGTCACCGCGGGCCAACAGGTGTCACCGAACTGGCTCGTGCTGTGCTACCTGGTGCAGATGTGGGGCGACCTGTGCATATCGCCGGTGGGCTTGTCGTCCATCACCAAGCTCGCGCCGCCGCGCTTCGTCGGACAGGCCATGGGCATGTGGTTCTTATCCTTGGCGCTCGGCAACAACCTCGCCGGCTTGTTGGCGACGGAATACGACGCGCACAACCTGGCCTCGTTGCCCGCCTTGTTCCTGAAGATATTCGCCTATGGCATCGGCGGCGGCGCCATCATGCTGCTGCTGGCTCCCTGGTTGAAACGGCTCATGGCCGGCGTCAGGTAAGTCGCTATAGATCCTTGACCAGGCGCAGCGCATCGTAGATGGCGGCATGCGTATTGCGCGCCGACACCGCATCGCCCACGCGAAACACCTGGTACGTGCCGCGCGGGTTCGTGGCCGCGTTCTGCGGCAAACCCGCAATCAGCCGCGACTGATCGACGGCGCCCAGATTGCGCGAGCCGGGCTTGAGCGCAAAGTAGAGCTCATCGTTCGGCACCGTGCCGTGATTGACCACCACGTGATCGACACGCCGTTCCTTGCGTACGCCGCCGTAGTCGCTGCCCACGACGGCGACTAATTCATCGCCCTGCCGCGCGACGCTCTGCAACCGGAAGGTCACCGTGAAGGTCACGTCCAGCTTCTGCAGGCTGCGCATGTAGGGCACGAGATTCATCGCCATGACTTCGGGCGCAAAGGCCCGATCGGGCGTCATGATCTCCACCTTGGCGCCCGCGCCCGCGAGGAATTCCGCCGCTTGCAGACCGGCGTGGTCGCCGGCATCGTCGAACAGCAACACACGGCCGCTCAACGCGGCGTTGCCCGCAATCACGTCCCACGTCGACACCACCAGGTCGTTGCCCGACTCGAGCACCTCCGTGTGCGGGAAACCGCCGGTCGCGACCACCACCACGTCGGGTGCTTCGGCGATGACGTGGGACTCCTCGGCCACGGTGTCGAAACGAAACTCGACGCCGCGCGCGGCGCATTGCTGCATCCGCCAATCGATGATGCCCATCATTTCGAGACGTCGCGCGCTGCGCGCGGTCAATCGCACCTGGCCGCCCGGCTGACTGCCGGCCTCGAACACGATCACCGTGTGACCGCGGTCGGCCGCGACCCGCGCCGCTTCCAATCCCGCGGGCCCCGCGCCGATCACGACCACCTTGCGCTTGACCGCCGCCGGCGGGATCTCGTGCGGCATGAACAGTTCGCGGCCGGTGGCCGGGTTGTGAATGCAATAGGCCGCGCCGCCCTGGTAGATGCGATCCAGGCAGTAATTGGCGCCGACGCAAGGTCTGATCTGCTCTTCCCGTCCCTCCATAATCTTGCGCACGATGTGCGGATCCGTCATGTGGGCTCGAGTCATGCCGATCATGTCGACCTTGCCGGTGGCGATCGCGTAACGTGCCGTGGCGACGTCCTGAATCCTGGCGGCGTGAAAGGTCGGGAATTGCGTGGCGGCGCGGATCTCGCCGGAGAAATCCAGATGCGGGGACGAGGCCATGCCTTGAATGGGAATCAGATCGGTCAATCCCGCATCCGTGTCGATGTGGCCGCGCACCACGTTCAAGAAATCGACCATGCCGCTCATCTTCAGCCGGCGCGAGATGTCGAGACCGTCCTTCTTGTCGAGGCCGCCGTCGAGAACCTCATCGCCGGTGTAGCGCACGCCGACGATGAACGCCGACCCCACGCGTTCGCGGATGGCGGTGAGCACGTCGAACGTGAATTTCAACCGGTCATCGAGCGTCCCGCCGTAGGGCCGGTCGAGCGTATTGGTCAACGGCGACCAGAATTGATCCATCAAATGGCCGTAGGCCTGCAACTCGATGCCGTCGAGCCCCGCGGCATACATGCGCTCCGCGGCGTCCGCGTAGTCCTTGATGATGCGCTCGATATCCCAATCCTCGATCTTCTTGGGAAAGGCGCGATGGGCCGCCTCCTTGTTGAGCGACGGCGAGACCACCGGCAACCAGAAATTCTTGTCCCAGCGAGTGCGCCGTCCGAGATGCGTCAACTGGATCATGACCGCCGCGCCGTGCTCGTGGCAGGCGTCCGCCAGGTCTTTCATCCAGGGGACGACTTCATCTTTGAACGCGAGGATGTTGTTGAATACCGGCGGGCTGTCGCGCGAGACGGCCGCCGACCCGGCGGTCATCGTCAGCGCCACGCCGGCCTTGGCACGTTCCACGTGGTACGCGCGATAGCGCTCCTTCGGCATGCCCTCCTCCGGATACGCCGGTTCATGCGACGTCGTCATGATCCGGTTCTTGAAGGTCAGGTGCTTCAGCTGAAAAGGCTGCAGTAATGGATCGGTCGACGTCATCGTTGGGTTCCTCGCGGCTGCCACGATAGCCGTGGCCGCGAACGAAAACCTTCGCTGGCACGTGCAATTCTTAGGAGATCCACTTTTTTCCGCTAGGCGCCTTTGTCACGCGACTTGACGCGCCTCACATCGATCGGCCGCATGCCGAAATGGCGCCTGAACGCGGTAGTGAACGAGGTGGGATGCGCATATCCCACCGCCTCGCTGGCCTTCGCCACCGAGCAGGATTGATCGCGCATCAATACCATCGCATGCCGCATGCGGCATCCCAAGCTGAAATCCAAGATGGTCTCGCCGAAAACGGCCTTGAAGCCCTTGGTCAGGGCCGACTTGGCCATGCCCACCGAGCGCGCGAGTTTGGTGATGGTGGGCGGCGGCGCCAGCTGACGCGCCAGTATTTCTCGCGCCATGTGCAGGCACTTCAATTCGCGCTCGGTGTATTGCTCGGTCGGACCGCCGGTGGTGGAATTGAAGCTCTGCACCGCGCAGCACAGCAGCTCGAGCGCGAGCGCTTCGGTGTAGACCAGCGCGAGCGTACCGGTGAAAGGATTGTTGATGAGCCGGGTGGTGACGTCGAACGTCTGCGAGGACAGCGGACGCTGCGTGTAGATGATCTTTTCCCGCTTGTTGGACACGAACGCCTGCAGCTGCTGCGGCGCATCGACGCTCGAGGTGAGGAAATGCTCGGCGAGGAACTCGGGGCGTATGCTGATGATGATGTAGCGCTCGCGCGCGCGCGCCGCGGTCCATTCGCTGATATCGATGCCCGTGGGTTGCGCCCACACCAACATGGACGGCCGGTTCCAGCGCAGCGGCTCGGCACGGCTCACGGCCAGCGACATGTCGCCGGATAGCTTGAAATTGAACTGCACCAGCCCGTCGCCGGGCACGAGTTCGGCGCGCAGATCCTTGTAGGCAAAGTTGGCGACGACCACATAGATGTCGTCGCGGATCCGCGTGAGGTCCCAATACCCCTCGCCCTCATCCGGCGGCAACGTGATGCGCGCACCCAGAAGCCCTCGCTTGGGGTGTCGCGTCATGCGCTCCACCTCCGGCGCTCGCTCTAAATTGGCAAACGCATCGGCGAGGGTATGGCCGGATCCGGCGAGAATGGTCCTGAAAAGCCCGACGTTGCGAGCCCGGGCATCATCCTTCGCGTCCGCCCTGCGGCTTGGGGAAGTCATTGGGTGGAAGCGTAGCAGCTCTCCACGTCTGCCGACAGGCATCCCTTGCCGCCGCCATCCCTGGCGCGGCAGCGGCCGCCATGATCCTCATCGCTCGAGCCGCTGCCATCGGCCCGCTGCGGCAACGATCACCGCAGCATCGGCCGCGGTGCTCCGTGGCCCCGAGACTTCAGAACGTATAACCCACGCGAAATCCCACTTGCCGCGGCGGATTGATGACGTAGTCGTCGGCCAGCCTGTCCAGGTTATTGCCGGCGCTCAGCTGAGTGGGGGGTACCAGCACTTCCTGCTTGTCCAGCAGATTCGTGACATAACCCGTGAAGCGCCACGGTTTGTGGTTCAGGGTAGCACTGGCGTTCAGCACCTGATACGAGGAGGACTGCTGCACCGTGGCCGACCCCAGGGTCGGCGCCAGCTGCATCTTGACGGCCGACCGGTAAACGCCGTTCAGCGACAGCGCCAGATCGTAACCCGGCGCGACCGGCGTGTCGTACAAGAGGGCCGCGCTGACGCTGTTCTTGGGGCTTCCCGGCAGTTGCTCGCCCGACTTGCCGGTGAGCAGACCCGGCGTAATGACTCCGTGGCCGTTGTCCGCGGGCAGGGAGAAATCGCTGGTCAACTTGGCATCGGCATACGAAAAGCCGACCGAGTAACCAAGCCCCTGCAGCGGCAACGGGCCGCTGGTCTCGAATTCGACGCCCTTCGACACGGCGGTGTTCGCGTTGTACACGGCGAGGTTGCCCGACGGCAGGCTCGAGGATATCTGCGGCTTGTCCCACTTGATATAGAACACGTCGACCGTGTAGCTCAGCCCATTGGAGAATCGTCCCTTCAGTCCGGTTTCGTAGTTATTGGTCTTATCCGGCAAGTAGGTGGACAGCACCGGGCTCTCCTGAAACGGACCGGACAGCGGCACCGAGTTGGCGCCGCCGCGCCGGAAACCCTGCGACCACAGCGCGTAGACGAACTGATCCTTGGCGTACTCGAACGATGGATCGACCTTGCCCACGGTCTTGGAAGCCGGCGAATCGTGCGGCGTGGCCGGAATGTCGGTCGGGAACGTGTAATCCACATAGGACTGCGCGTCGGTGAACTGCTGCGAGAAATGCCGTACGCCGAAGGTGATCTGGCCATGCGTGAGGAAGTGGTACGTGAGCTCGCCGAACACCGACTTGTCCTGGAAGTTCTGCGTGTCGATCTGCTGAAAATTCGCGTCGTTCGGCCCCACGAGGATGTCGCACGCGGGGGCGCAGGGCGTGAGTGCCGCCCGTTCGGGCGAACCCGGAATGGCGATGGTCCAGCTGCCCGTGCGCTCCTGCTTCTCGTAAAACACGCCCAACACGTAGTCGAACATGTTGTCGGGACTGGTGTTGGACACCAGCCGCAATTCTTCCGTGAAGGTGTGCGCCTTGTCGGTGAACAGCTGGGCGTAGACGAAGCGCGGATTGGTCGGCGTTCCTGCGTAGTAAGGCAGGTAGCCGCCGGAGTCCAGACCCGCGAGGTCGTAGGTATTGTCCTGCAGCGACGAACCCGTCGTCGTGTAGTACGAACTGGTCGACGACAGCGTGGCAAAGCCCACGTTGTAGCTCGCATCGAGGCTGGTCAGGTTCGTATACCGCGAGAACGGCTGGTCGATTTGCGAGAACTCCTGATAAGGTCCGCCGGGCGGCAGCGTGGTGAGCGGATCCAACGGCGACACGCCGCCCTTGAAATCCGGGTTGACCACCGGGCCGCCGTCGCCGATCACATTCGAATGCAGAAACGCGAGCTGCGCGCTGAACGCTTCGTTCGGCTTCCAAAGGGCGCTCACGCGGCCGGTGAACGTCTTCTGAAAATTCCAATCGTCGCGGCTCGAATAAATGCCGGGGCTGTTCACCGGATCGCTCGGATCGGCCGCTTCGGGAATACCGCTCAAGCCATTGTTCGAGCGCTCGAGCAACCCATACGCGTTGATGAAGCCCGGCTGAACGTCGTACTTCGCGGACGCGCGGACCGCGAAGGTCTCGGCGATGGGCACGTTCACCATGGCCTTCAGCGTGTAACCGGTGCCGCTGGAATGATCGTAGCGGTCGCCGCCCGCCTCGAACGATCCGGCAAAGGCATGCAGATCCGGATCGTTTGGAATGAGCCGCAGTGCGCCGCCCAGAGCGCCGGCGCCGTACAGTGTGCCCTGCGGACCGCGCAGCACTTCGACCTGCTTCAGGTCATCCAATTGAAAGTAGCCGTCGATCGGCGAATTGCCGATATATGTTCCCACCGGATTTTGTTCGAACGATCGGAAACCGCGCGTCGCCTCGGCGGTCGCATTGATGCCCCGGATGATGGGCGCGGAAGCCCCCGCAAAGCGGGCCCCATAGTCGTACATGCTGAGGCCGGGCACCGTGCTCGCGAGCGACGCCAAGTCGGTGACGTTCGCGGCGGAGAGCTGATCCGCGCTCACCACCGACAAATTGTAGGGCACCGCCTCGAGCACCTGCTCGCGACGGTTTGCGGTGACGACCACCTCATCGAGCTCGCTCGACCCACCCGCGGCGGGAGTTGCCTGTTGCGCGCACGCAGCGTGCGGCAGCCCGTACAGAGCCAGAAACACGGCGGCACCTACCTGCGTCCGCGCCGATGCGCCGTGATTGCGCCCGATGGCTCGTGAGCCCTTGATCGCCTCTTTCATCGCTGTCTCCCTATCATTATGTCGACATCCGGCCGCCCGCGCGGTTGACAGACCATACCTCCCGCGCTTTTTTCAGGCCTTTGCTTGGGCGCATGATTTGCTAGTAGTTCGGCCGCAATCGCTGTTGCCTTTACGCCATTGACGGAAAACTAAAGAGCCTGCGTCGCCGTAGAGCGCTCGGCTGTCACGACGCACCCAATACGTGCGCCCGCCGCACCGCCTGCCGCATCGCGTATCGCGTCGTGCCCCGCATCGCGCCGGCACGCATTCGGCGATTGCGAGCCAAACTCCTAGCAAACCTGCGTTCGCAGCAAAGGCCGCAACGGATGAGTGAAGGTATGGTCGAGCCCTGCATCGAAACTCACGGACGACAATCAACGGACGGTTCATGAGCAGCAATGACTACGGTCCTCACTCCCTGACGCACGCGGAGATCCTCTGGATCCCGTTATCGGACGGCGTACGCCTCGCGGCGCGCCTATGGATGCCCGAGGGCGCGGCCCGGAATCCGGTGCCCGGCATCCTCGAGTACATTCCGTACCGCAGGCGCGACGGCTCGCGCGACAACGACGAGCGCACGCATCCCTATCTCGCCTCGTATGGCTACGCCTGCATCCGCCTCGATATCCGCGGAACCGGCGATTCCGAAGGCATCATCCGCGACGAATACCTGCTGCAGGAACAAGACGATGCGGTCGAGGCCATCGCCTGGATCGCCCGGCAGCCCTGGTGCAACGGCAGCGTCGGGATGATGGGTATTTCGTGGGGAGGCTTCAATTCGCTGCAGGTGGCGGCGCGGCGGCCGCCGGCGCTCAAGGCCATCGTGACTCTGTGCTCCACCGACGACCGCTATGCCGACGACATGCACTATATGGGCGGCTCCCACTTGACGGGAAATCTGGAATGGAGTTCGACGTTCTTTTCCATCATGGCCCGCGCTCCGGACCCGCTGATCGTGGGCGAATCGTGGCGCGCCCAATGGATGCAGCGCCTGGAGGCGGTCACGCCCATGGTCGCGACCGCACTCGCGCATCAACGCCGCGATGCGTACTGGCAGCACGGCTCCGTTTGCGAGGACATCGGCGCCATCACCTGCGCCGTCATGGCCGTCGGCGGCTGGGCCGACGGCTACACCAATGCCATCTTTCGGCTGCTCGAGAACTTGCAGTCGCCGCGCCTCGGCATCGTCGGACCCTGGGGTCACAAGTGGCCGCACCTGGGCACGCCCGGACCGGCCATTGGCTTTCTGACCGAGATGCTGCGCTGGTGGGACTACTGGCTCAAGGGAATCGATACCGCGATCATGCAGGAGCCCATGCTGCGCGCCTACATACAGCACTACATCCCACCCGCGAGCCACTACGACTCGAGGCCCGGCCGCTGGGTAGGGGAAGCCGCGTGGCCCAGTGCCAAGGTGGCTGGTGAGCGTTGGTATCTCAACGCCGAGGGCCTGCAGATGTCGGCAACGCCGGGCCCGGCGCTGGCGCTGCAGTCGCCGCAGACCACGGGCGCGGCCGGCGGCGAATGGTGCGCCTATTCACTGGGCGGCGTCGGCCCCGAACTGCCCACCGATCAACGGCAGGACGACAGTTACTCGCTGGTCTTCGACGGCGAGACCCTGCGCGCGCCGCTCGAGTTGCTGGGCGCTCCGCAGGTCGAGATCGCCTTTTCATCCGATCGACCCCTCGCGCAGGTGATCGTGCGCCTCAACGATATCGCGCCCGATGGCCAGGTGTCGCGCGTGTCGTTCGGAATCCTGAACCTCACGCATCGCAATGGCCATGCTCGGCCGGAAGCGCTCCAGCCGGGCCGCAAGTACACGGCGACGGTGCGGCTCAATGAGGTGGGTTACCGCTTTGCCGAGGGTCATCGCATCCGGGTCGCCGTCTCGACCTGCTATTGGCCCATCGTTTGGCCGTCGCCCGAACAAGGCGCGCTGCTGCTCGAGCCCGGCATGAGCTCTCTGACGCTGCCCGTGCGGCAACCGCGGGCAAGCGAACGTCCGGTCTCGTTCGCGCCCACGGAAAACACCCGCGTGCTGCAGCGGCGGCAGCTGCGGACCGGTCGGGTCCATCGGACGATCGAATACGACATCGGCTCTGGCCTGCAGCGCATCGAGGTGCTGCGCGACGAGGGGCGTTCCCTGATCGAGGACATCGAGGTCGAAACAGGCTTCCACAAGGTACTGCGTTACCGCATCCATCCGCTGGATCCGGCCTCGGCTCGGGCCGAGGCCGACTACGAACTCGTCAATCGCCACGCGCAAGGCTGGGATACCAAGATCCGAACTCACTCGGCGATCGCGTGCACGCCGACGGAGTACATCGTCGAAGCGGATCTCGAGGCGTTCGACGGCGATGAGCGCGTTTTTTCGCGCAGCTGGACGCAGCGCATCGCCCGCGATTTCACCTGAGCCGCGGAGGCCGATTGCCCGACAAGCGATGGTTGATGCTGTCCGCGTTCTTTCTGGCGAATGCGCTGCCGGAGTTTCTCTGGAGCAACTTCCCGCCCATCATGACCGTGGTCGCGGACAAATATGGCGTCGGTGAACTGGCGGCGAGCCTGCCCATCATCAGTTTTTCCGTGGGCACCGTGCTGTCGGCCGGGCTTGCCGGACGGCTGATCGACCGGCGCGGCTACCAGCTCTCGACTCGAATTGGATTGGCTCTCCTGGCGCTTTGCGCCGTGCTGCGAATGCTCGATGGACCCTTTTGGCTGCTGGTGGTCGCGCAGGGCGGTATCGGCGCCGCGTTCTCGTTCGTCGTGGCCTCGACCTCCTCCTATGTCGTCGACTGGTTCGAGGAAGAACACGAAGCCCTGGTCACGGGTGTGTGCATGGTGGGTCTGTATGGGGGATTGGGCTCATCCATGATCGTCACGCCGCTGCTGGTCGACGCGTACGGCTTCAACGGCATGATGCGAATCACCGCGGCGGGCGCCGTACTGATATTCATCCTGGGCGCTCCCTTGATCCGCCAGCGCGGGGTGGCGCGCCCGGCGCACTCGGCCCAGCCCGTCGCGGCCTGGCGCTTGATGAGAAACCGCACCCTGGTCCTGCAATTCATCATCAGTTTTCTGCAGCAGGGCGCATTCAGCGCGGTGGCGACGGCGCTGGAGGTCGCATGGTCGCATCGCGGCTTCTCGGCTGCGGCTGCGGGCTTGGCCAACGGTCTGTTCATTTTCGGCGGGATTGCCGGCAGCTTCCTCATGCCGGTGCTGCAGAATCGTCTGCGAAACGGCAAGGCGGTGCTGGTTCTGTGCTATCTGGCGGCCCTGCTGCTCACCTATCCGTTGTTCGCCGCGCCAACCCCCGCCGTGGGCTACCTCATCGCCGTCGTCATGGGAGCCTTTTGGCTGGGCAGTGTTCCCGTCGCGTTGACCCTCATCGAAAAGGCCGCGGGCGCCGCGCAGGCCGGGGCCGCATCGAGCCTGTACTGGGCGTTCGCCAGCGCGGGCTCGGTCGCACTCGTCTGGCTCTTCGGCGAAATCGCTGAGGTCTGGTCATGGCAGGCCGCGCTGCTCTGCACCCTCGCGCTGCTGGTGCTGAATCAGATCGCGACCGTCGCGCTGCCGCCGGACGCGCGGCGCACCACCGTCACCCGCCGCGTCGCGTGAAGGCCCGTATCCACATGTCATCGGCCGGCGCTCTTGCATCCGAATGCTGGATCGGCCGATTTCGTATATACAATCGCGCAGCGACGTCTGGTTTGCGACCGTCGAACAGATCGCAGACCACGTCGCCGCGAGTTGCCTGACTTCATCCCACGATTGACTCAAGGAGACGGAACCATGCGCATCGACTTGCGCGCCCGCAGGGCATCACGATTCGCAACCCTGGCGGCCATCGCATTGGCGATTGCAACGCTTGACGGACCCGCGGAAGCCGCCATGGAAGCCAGCCCGTCCGTGCCCGCGGCCGGCGCCTGCGATACGCCGCAGCACCATCAATTCGATTTCTGGCTCGGCGACTGGCAGGTGTTCGACGCCGAGACCCACAAGCTGGTCGCTTTCGACCGCGTCGAGAAACACGCCGAAGGCTGCATCGTCCAGCAAAACCTGACCCTGCTGACCGATCTTTGGCGCCGCCCCGGCGCCAAGTACCGATTGTCCGGCATCGGCGTGAACCGTTTCGACGGCGAGGCGTGGCTGCAGCTGTGGGCGGACAATCAATGGGGCGCCATCGCCATGCGCGGCTCGCTCGACGAAAACGGCGCCATGGTGTTCAAGTCCATCATCCCGTCGCGTAACCGCGACCTCAAAGTCGTCTTCGAAAAGCACGCCGACGGCACGGTGCGCAACCTCGAATACGTCGCGCCAGCCGGCAGCGGCAAGTGGGAGAAATACGGGGATCTCATCTACCGTCCGAATCGCTAGTAACTCGGCACCGTGGTGTCAAATTCACTCTGCCGCGATGCCGGTTGCCGCGTACCCCGGCAGCGCCTGTACGGTCTCATGCATCGGCCGGCAGCGCGACGCCGCGACGGCGCAGCGCGTCGATCAGAGGTCCGAGGTGTCGCTGGTAGCGCCGCCAGCGGCCGGACGAGGTGCCGTAGATGGGACGGCGCACTTGCGACGCGCTGGCGGTGAGCGACGCCGAGGCGTTATTGCGGATGTCGAGCGCGGCGTCGGTCCACGCCAGATTGCAATGCCGTGCAACGCGCTCTCCAACCCGCGCTGGGTCCGCCACGAGGTCTTCGTAGACGATCTCGTGTAGATCCTCGCCGAGCAGTTCGCGCCAGTGGCTCATCAAGCGCTCATGGGCGGCGTAGTAGCGCGCGAGGTCTTGAACATCGTAGGAGAAGGGATAGGCCGCGGCGAACAAGGTACGGTACATCGCAAAACAGCTGTCGAGCGGCGAGCGCCGCACCCAGAGTATCTTGGCGTCCGGAAGCGCGCGGCGAATGGCGCCGAGGTAGAGATAATTCATCGGCAGCTTTTCAATGATGATCCCGCCGCCGGCGTCGGGGTTGGCCAACCGCACATAGCCCGCGCCAACCGCCCCCGCATCCGCAGCGGCGGCGCGCTCGAAAATGTCGCCGGTCCCGGCAGGCGTGGCGGCCAACAAGCTCTTGGAAAAATACTCGGTTTCTCCGTTCGACCGCGCACCCTCGAGCCCCGTGAGAATCCGCTCCATCAACGTGGTACCCGAGCGCGGCAGACCGACGATGAATACATACTGCGCCGAGGATTCGAGCCGCGATGGCGGGTCGCGGCGCCCGAGGGGATACGCCTGCGCGATGCGCCGCAGCTTATGTTCATCGGCCGCCACGTCGTATTCGAGCCGCGAGCGCCGCGCCCGGGCCGCGGCATCGAACCAGGCGAAGGCCTCATCGAACGACTCCAGATCGTCCAACTCCTTGCCGAGTGCGTAGCCCAGGAAGAACACCGCCCGCTCGTCGAGATTCGGCCGCGCCAATAGCGCCCGCAATTCCGCGGCATGGTTGTGCTCCGCGGTCTGCACCCGCAGTTCGGAGCGCAGCAGATAGCTCGGGAATTGCGCCGCATCGAGCCCGATGGAACGATCGCAGGCCTGCTCCGCCGCCTCCAGACGCCCGAGGCTGCGCTCGCTGCACGCGAGGTTGTACCAGAAGCGCGGTGTTTGCGGCGACAGCTCCGCCGCGCGGCGGTACAAGCGGTTCGAGCGTTCGTGCCGCCCGAGACCCATCGACACATAGGCCAGGCCGTCATAGGCATCGGCCGTGCCGGTCGCGAGTGCCGCCGCATGCTCCACCACCGCATCGGCGTCCTTGATCCGGCCGAGTTCGACGAGTATCGAGGCGAGCAGCCCATGCGCGGGGTGGCAAACGCGGCAACCGGCGACGGCACGTTGCGCGAACGGCAGCGCGTCGCCGTAGCGGCCGGCGCGCAATAGCCGGTAAGCTTCGACCTCGGGACGTGGAGTGGTGGCGGCCATGGCCGGCGATTATGGGATATTCCGTCGATTGAAAATAGCGCAACTCCGTTGCTGCACCTTGCGCGACCGGATCGGTTTCGCCTTTCTGCGCCGCGTAAAGGGCGCGGCCGACATCGGTGCGCACTTCGGGGAAGGCGCGTAAGCTAGAAGGGATAATCGATGCCGGTGAAGATGGCAACGCCTTCGTCGCCATAGCCCATATCAACATAGCCGACGATGAACGGCCGGGCGACGCCGCGGAAGCCGACCCCGGTCACATAGTGCAGGTGTCTGACCGGCAGTCCCGCCGACGACACATCGCCGGTATCGATGAAGGGGCCGACCTCGACGTCGACGTGCGAGGCGGCCGCGTTGAAGCCGAACAGCTTGTTGCGCAGTTCGACCGAGCCGGCAAGGGAATTGCGGCCGTAGAACCGCCCGGCCCCGTAGCCGCGCAGTGCCTGGGCGCCGCCCACGTAGTCGCGATCGCCGCCGAGTTCGCTGTAGGCCCAGAACGGCACATCGTGCTCACTCGGCAGGTAGCGCAGCGCCACGTGGGTGGCCAGCACCCCGTAAGCCGCGAGCGGCCAGAAGGAGCGGGCATCGATGCCGGCCTCGCTGTACATCGAGTCGTTCAGCACCCCGTGGCGGCCGGCGAGTCCGCCATAGACGATGGCCTGCACACCCTGCGTCGGGACCGAGCGGCTGTCGCGGGTGTCGTAGATCAGCGAGAGGCGATTGAGCACGGCCGTGGTGGACCCTAAGCCATTGAGGTCAGGAAAACGTTCTTCGATCGACGGCAGCCCGTCCAGCGTCCCCGCACGGACCTCGTAGCGCTGCGGGCGCACCGTGAACAGCAGCTGCCACTCGCGGGTCAGGTTAAGTCCTGCCTGGAACTCGAACAGCTCCTGCGACTTGGTGTAGTCCGTTTCGTTCCCCTTCCGGCTGTGCGAGCCGTAGCCATAGAAGCGCTGCGTGCCATCCTGGTCGAAGATCAGGCTGAAGTTGAACGACCAGCGCTCATGGCGGGTGAGCTCGGTCTGATACTCGGCGTCGATCCCCCGCTGGACGCGCTGCGAGATGCTCCCGACGAGAGACAACTGCTCGTTCTCCGAGGGGTAGTCGAAGATGCGGCCGTGCGCGCCCCAGCCGAAGTTCGGGTTGTGGATGAGGTCGGGCGCGATGATGCGGCTGATCTCGTCCTTGTCGTTGGATTGCAGCCAGGTCGGGAGAATCCCCAAGGTGGTGCCACTGTTGGGGTCGGCGCCGATCACCGGCACGGGGATGAACGGTGCCGTCGCGGGATTGATCCAGCGCGAAAGACCGAACGGCGCGGTGGTCTTGCTGCTCTCGTCCTTGACGTCGGGCGGCTGAGCGCCGGGCTGCTCGGTCGGTGGATCGGCGGGTGCCTGCTGTGCGCCCGCCCGTGCGCCGCCCAAGATCAGCAGACCGGCGCTCAGGAGCGCGGGCAGACCTCGCGGGCCGGCGCAGACCAGCAACCGCCCGACGAGGCTATGCAACTCAGGCCTGCTGGGCACGGAGGAAACGGAAGAACTCGACGCCTTCGCGGAGCCGGCCCGCGCCCCCGTCGAAGCCATCGAAGGAGGGGGCCTGGAGGAACAACGTCTTCAGTACGGATTGCTCAGCATGCATGGACTTGACCTGGATCTGCGGTCGACAGCCGACCGGACGAATATGGGCTACAAGCTTACCGCGAAATGGTGCAAACGAGGATTGCGCGTTAGGAATGTGGAACTTGCCCACTGCGCAGCGCAGGTCGCGCACGACGCCCGGACCACTCCGGATCTCTACCGCGCGGAGGCCGGAACCTACATGATGCGGCGCCGCTGGGGCTATTTTGTGCGCTACCTGCAAGGCGCTGAGCCGCCGCACGAGTACCAACTGCACTCGAGCACGGGGCCGACGACGATTGACGGCAATGTCATACTGACCGTCCCTTGATGCCGGGATGAGCTTTGAGATATCTGCGCACCCTCGTGTTTGTACTCCTATCGATCGCCATCGTGGTCATCGGCGGCTCCGTGATCCGCCTTCCCGGCGCGAAACGAGCTCCCGCCCCGGTTTGGGTGCCCGTGACCCAACAGCGTTTGAGCCATGGCCGCTTCGATAATTTTACCGTCTACATACCGCACGCGTCGCCCAAGGGATTCGTGTTGCTGCTGTCGGGCAGCGATGGCTGGAATCAGGGCATGAACGACATGGCCGAACAACTCGCCGAGCGCGGCGCCATGGTCGCCGGGCTCGACCTGGCACGACTCGACGCGGCGCTGGAAGCCGACCCCGCACAGTGCCTGTTCCCGGACGGGGATCTCGAGAACTTGAGCCACTTCATCCAAGCCTACTTCCGCCTGCCGACTTACCTCAGCCCCATTCTCGCCGGCAACGCCGACGGCGGCACGCTGGCCTACGCCACGCTGGTCCAGGCGCCGGCCAACACCTTTGCCGGCGCGGTCAGCGTGGGCTTCTGCCCGAGCTACCCATTGCACAAGCCGTTGTGCGCGGGTTCGGGAATCGAGTTCAACGCCACGCCCGGCAAGGGGGTCGAGTTCCTGCCGTCCAAACGAAGCGTGCCGTGGACCGCCGTGCAACGTCCGAGCGGCGACGCCTGCGATCTCGTATCGGTGCGAAATTTTGTGGCTCGAGTGCCGGGCGCGCACCTCGTAGTCGGCGACGCTCCGCCCATCGGCGGCAGCGTGCCCAGCAACGGTGGCGCGTCCCCCGCCAGCGACACGACCACCCGCGGCAACATGCCCCCCGCCAGCGACACGAGCACCCACGGCGGAGGGCTCCGCGGTGCTATTCCCCTCTACGCGTCAGCCGTCGATACGCTCATGGATCAACATCCCGCGGCATCCGCCGCCGAGGTGCCGGGCGTTCTCAGCGATCTACCCATCGTCACCGTCCCCGCGCAGCCGGGAACGGCGGCGTCGGATACGTTCGCCATCTTGCTGTCCGGCGACGGCGGATGGGCGGGTCTCGACAAGGAAGTTGCCGGCGCGCTCGCCGCCACCGGCATTCCGGTCATCGGTCTCGATTCGCTGCGCTATTTCTGGAGCGCACGCACGCCGTCGGGTCTCGCCGCCGACATCGATCGCATGACGCGCTACTACCTCACGGCACTGGCCAAGCAACACGTCATGTTGATCGGCTACTCGCAGGGCGCGGACGTGCTGCCTTTCGCGGTCAATCGCCTGAGCCCCGCCACCCGCGCGCACGTTACCTTGACGGCCATCATCGGCATGTCCGAGCACGCCCTGTTCGAGTTCCACATGAGCAGCTGGATTTCGGACGACGATTCCGGCCCCGCGACACTGCCCGAAGTGGATCGCATTTCAGGCATCCCGGTGCTATGCATCTACGGCGAAGGGGAAGACGACACGCTGTGTCCCAAGCTCGATCCGCATAAGGCGATCGTGGTCAAACTCAAGGGCGGTCACCATTTCGACGGCGACTACGCGGCGCTCGCGCGCACTATCTTAGCGACGGCCCACCCGTGACGGCGGGCCGCGGCCGGTACATCTTATCCGGCGTGAGTCCGCTGTCCTACTTCCCAGCCTTTGCAGGCAAGGCCGATGTATGCCGGGATTGGCTTGGCGCCGGTGCTGTAATAAATAATGGTACGCCGCGTCAGGTGCAAGGCTTGAGCGGCAGCCGACAATGATAAGCCGTGACGTTTCATCCAGGCATTGAACTGCCCGGTCGGGAACGCATCTCCAGTCTGCTCCTTCGACAGCCGATACAAGGCATCTGCAGGGATCCCGATATCCGCGGCCGCCCACTCGACGCCGTGCCCCCACTCCTCCACTTGCACACTCGCGAAAAATTCCGGATCGCGTAGCTGCTGGTAGCCGGGAGCTTGCAGATAATCACCTGCATCGACTTCCGTGTATTTGCCGTTCTCCCAGGTGATGCGCAGCCGAGTCGGGAGCAACGCTTCTACCTGCGTGACTTTGAGCTTCATCGGTTCCTCTCCGGATTCAGGCGGCGCCATTCAGCCAACAACTCGGCGCGGTGAGTGGCNNCCTCTTCGAGAGCCTTGACGTCCACCGCACCGCTCAGCACCGCCAAGGTATCAATCGCAATGACCGTCGCTGCATTCGGCGTCCACACATGAAAATGTGCTACGCCGTGTTCGCGCCCGAATACCTGGATTTTCCAGTTTCGGTCGCGGTGCATGGTCGTCATGGTCTCAAGACTAGTGAATAATATTCACCATGTCAAATAGATGATTTACCAACAACGGTAGGTTTTTTGCGCTGCTATGGCAATGTTTCCGTCACCGACTTCACATTCCCATAAATAGCCCTTGATGGGAGTCTGACGAGCAGCCCCGGTACCGACGTGGCGCCGGTTGATTTTTGACGCGACGGTGGTCTGTATATACAATCCGTATATGCGATTTATCTGGGGCGAAGCGAAGCGACGATCGAATCTGCGGGACCACGAGATTGATTTTGTAGATGCAGAGCGAGTATTTGCTGGACTGACTTCGACGTTCGAAGACGACCGCTTCTCCTATGATGAACGACGCTTCGTCACCCTGGGTTTACTGGACGGGGTGCCGGTCTCAATCGTACACACGGAATCTGACGAGGAAATCCGAGTAATCTCATTCAGACGAGCGACAACCCATGAAGAAGAAATCCTATTCGCAAGCATCGAAAACCAACTTCCGCCGCCTCCGCCAAATGAAAGCCGCCGACGTAAAGGTTACGCCCGAACATCCGGAGCTGGACGTAAAGGAGATCGCCCGAGCAATCGTCCGAAAAGGCCTAAAGCCCGTTCCTCCTAAAGCCTCCGTGTCGCTGCGAATCGACGTCGATGTGCTCGACTGGTTTAAGTCGCGTGGAAATGGATATCAGACTCGTATCAATGCCGTGCTCCGAGCTTTCAAAGAAGCGACGCTATAACAACACGTGAAGATGCCCCACGAAAATCATCGCGGTAATCTCGTAGAAGGGCGGCGCGGGTAAAACCACGCTCGCCGTCAATCTCGCCGTCGCGGCCGAATTACAGGACGTGCCCACGGTGCTGATCGGCCTGGATCCGCAGTCGAGCGCGAAGACCTGGCATGACATCCAGGTGAGCAAAGAAGCCCCCTTCGTGCTAGCCGTTCCGGTAAAGAGTTGATGAGAACGATGCGGGCCCTAAGCAGCGGCCTGTCGCTCCACTTCCCAGCCCTTGCACGCCAGCAGGACGGTGCGCGGCACCGCATGCTCACCGCTGGCGTAATAGGCTACTTGCCGACGCGACAGTCCGAGCGCTTCGGCCGCATCCGTCAAGCTTAAGCCGTGCTTCCAACGCCAGCGGATGAACTCGACCGCATCGGCCCGCCCGTTCTGCTCGAGCGCCATCTCGAGCAGTCGCGCGGCGCCCATGTCGATCGCACCAGGCCACACAACACTGTGGCCACCTTCGCCGGCGCCGGCGAGCGCGAACGCCGCGGTATCCCGCAGTGGACGCAGCCCCTTGAGCCGAAAAACGGGCTCGCGAAGATCAACGGTAAGCTCCTTCTCGTTTGCCCACTGCAAGCGCAGCGTGTAGTCGCCCGTATACTTGACTTTCGCAATGCGGATCGCATTGTTCTCGCTCATGATTCCTCCTCCGAATACTGCTGCCACCGCACCCGCAACTCCGGCCGGTTGTCGGCTGCCCAAGTAAGCGCCTCCACGGTGTCACGCGAGTCAGCATCACCGGCCCAAAGTGCCAGCGTCTCAATCAAGAACACGGCTGCTTCATCGCTTCGCGTGATCACATGGAAGTGTGGCGGCGGATGATCACCGAAATACATCTCGATTCGACAGCGATTGAATCGCCTTACCGTTGGCATGGATCATTATAGTGCAAGGCATGCACTAGTGCAACCTGTGCACTATGTACACGGGCGCGAAATCCTTTCAGCGGTTGGGGGGGGGTACCGCCAGGGCTGCCGGCGGCGCGGGCGGCGGGCTTTAAACGACGCTGCCGCGCGACGCTCGAGGAACTCGTCAGTCTCGGTTTTTTGGAACTCTTATGCCATCGAAAAAAAGCGCGTCATCGTGCATCGAACGCGGACGGTAGAACGACCGGAGTAGGCACGGCTTCCGAGACACTTACCCACAGGTGCGCGGGCACCAGCGATTGACGCGCGAAATCTCGATGGTACCCAAGCGGCCGGCGCGCCAACCGGCCGCTCGCTCCTTGTCATCGCCGCCGCTCCCGCCGTCCGACGCGCCTCTGCCGCCCGGCTCGCCTCAGACGTGCTCGTCCCGCAGCCGTCCGCCCAGAGCCGCCGCTACGCTCGCGATGAACGCGCCGATCAGCATGGACAGCGCGGTGTAGATGGCCACCTCGGCGGCAGCCTTACGCGCAGCATCCGCATCGGCTTTCACTTTGGCCTCGATCTCCTGGGCGCCCGCGATGAAATCGTCGACCCGCTTTTGCGCGTCGGCATCCGTGACTCCCGTACGCGCCGCCACGATACTGGCCAGGTACGTCCGGTCGGCATCGGGCACCGCGCCCGTCGCCAACGCATTCGCCATGATGCGTCCCGCTTCCATCCGAGGGTCGTTGCCGCGCGTGTCGCCCATCATCCCCGCGTTGCCGGTCATACCAGCGCTGCCGGACATGCCTCCAGGCGTACCGCTCGAGCGGAACAACTTGTCGACGCCGTAGCCCCACGGCGACCCGGACGCCCCGCCCATGGCACTTTGCAGCGTCGCGCCCTGCAATGCGCCTTGCGCGCCGCCGGCCGCGATGCTCGACGCCGCGTGCAGACCGCCGCTCACCCCCGACGACACCGAGGAAGCCACCAGGGCCGCAATCGCCACCGTCGCCACCGACCACGTGACCAATCCGTGAGCCGTATCTCTAAAGAATATTTCGTGAACGTGAGTGCCGATCCACCGCGTACGCAACCGGCCCGCGATGTAGCCACCGAGGCCGGCGGAGACCCATTGCATCACGATGAGCCAGATGGCCGCCGCAATGGTAAACGTCGTCGCCCCCACTCCACGATCCGCCCACGGCGACACCGAGGCGAAGCCCAGCCCCGACCCCAATGCGAACAAGATCAATGTGGTGGCGATGGCCACGAAAGCGCCGGCGATGATGGCGCCCCAGGACGCCGCCGCCTTCGGCCGTGATGTGTTGAAGGCCAGCCCGATGTCCGTGGCCTGCGGATCTAGTGTCCGTTCCATGATGGTGGCCGGTTACCGATGCGAACACATGGCGAGCAACAAGATGACCGGAAGAGGCACGCCCAGCATCCAAAGAAGTATTCCGCGTCCCATGATGATTCCCCTCGTTAGTTCTGAGCACGATGCTCGTTGTTGGTGACGGGACTGTGCTCAAACTCGATCGCGCAAACAACACCGCGCGGTAGGCACCTCATGTAAGGACTTTCTGACGACGCCGACCCCGGCGCGTTTCACATCGGATGCTTCAACCGGCGCCGCGTGGCCGGTAAGAGAATTTCTGGCCGGCAATGGTCGCCGCATACATGAGGCCGCCCTTGGCGACGGTGAACACCACCGTGCCATGGTTGTACGAGGCGCCCGCGGTCGTCGCATTGTTGACCGTGCCGCTGGCACCGGCGGTGGCGCCGTTGGTTCCGGCGCTTGCGCCGGCGGCGGCCGTGATCGCGACGGCGCTCACACCGGCGGCGAACTCGAAGCTGCCGGACTCGAACTCGTCGAGTGCGCGCTTATCCTCGAAGAAAATGATCTGGCTGTAGGCCTTGCCGCCCGCTTGCAACCCCGCGCTCAGCTGCGACATCGTCACGTCGCCGACCAACTTCCCATGGACATAGACGCGGCCCTTGCCCAACGCGGCGCCGACGATGAACCCGCCCTCGCCCACCGTGGGAAAAATCGCGTAGGCATAGCTGTTGCTGAAGAACTCCTGGCTTTCCCCGGCGTTCTTGAATACCGCCACGGTATCGGTGTAGCTATCAGCCTGCGCGACGCCCGCGCCAAGAATGCCGATCCCGAGAACACCGCCGCCCAGCAACATCCACGCAAGGCCGAACGCTCTGATCGAATTTTTCACCGCCATCCCTCCGAAGAAATTCTATCCGCAGCGTCGCGTCATGTCGCGGCGCTGTCTGTAGGTCTGCGCCCCGATGTATTGCCGCATTTGCCTTACAAAGCCAATCGGAATTGTCGCAGCGCGGCCATGATTATGTCAGCCATGGCCGAATTGCCGTAAATCCCCTACAGTCAGGTTTCCGGGAGCTTGCTAGCGTGTTCCTGGTTCATGGGAGGAGCGTCGATGAAGGATAGGTCACCGCCGATCACCGCGTCGCTCGGATTCGGCATCGTTCCCAGGAGCAGGAGCACAGGTACACGCAAGGACGAGCCGCAGGCACAAGCAGAGCGCAAGGCAAGGATCATGGTGGTCGACAACGACGCCGAATCCCGCCGTTTCATGAACGCGCGTCTCGGCACGGCCGGGTATGCCGTCGAGTGTGTCGACAGCGCGCAAGCGGCGCTCGATGGATGCGTGCGCGCTCGGCCGAACCTCGTCGTCACCGATTTGCGCCTGGAGGATATGGACGGGCTCGCCCTGCTGAAGGAACTGAAGAGCCGGTGGCCGTCCATGACCGTCATCATATTGACCGCTCACGGCACCATCGCCGATGCGGTGCAGGCGACGCAGTGCGGTGCCTTCGGATTCCTGGTCAAGCCGGTCGAGAAGGCCGAACTGCTGGGGCAAGTCGGACGGGCAATCGCGTCGTCGACGTTCACGCTGGTCGAAGGCGATTGGCGTTCGCAGATCGTGTCCCGCAGCCAGCTCATGGAAGACCGGCTCGAACTCGCCAACCGCGCCGCCGGCGGCGACGCGCCGGTGCTCCTCACGGGAGAGAACGGCACGGGCAAGGAACTGCTGGCGCGCGCGATCCACGCGGCAAGTTCGCGGCGCGAGAAATCGTTCGTTACCGTGCGCTGCCGCAACGCCTCCGAGCAAGCGCTGGACACCGAGCTGTTCGGCGATCGCTCGGCGGATCGCCGCGAAGCCCTCGAACCGCGGGTGGGCGCGCTGGTGTCGGCTCTCGGCGGTACGCTGCTGCTCGATGAGATCGGCGATCTACCCTTGAGACTGCAGGCCGAACTGATGGAGACTTTACGCAGGACTCCCAATGTGCGCCTGATCTGCACCACGTCGCGCGACCTCAAGAAGGCGATGGAAGCCGGTGAGCTGCGTCAGGACTTGTATTACCAAATCAACATATTGCCCATCGAAATTCCCCCGCTCGGCCGCAGGCGCGAGGATATCCCGCTGCTGGTATCGCACTTCCTGGAGCAAGCGAAGGACGAGACCGGCAGCAAGAAGATCTACTCGCCCGAGGCCATCGAATTGCTCGCGACCACGGACTGGCCCGGCAATGTGCGCCAGCTGTTCGAGCTGGTGAAGCAGAACGTCGCGCTCTCGCACGGCAAGGTCATGACCAAGGAATTCGTGAAGCGGTCCTTGGGTCAAGAAGCCACGCAGGTGCCGACCTACGATGAGGCACGCGACGAATTTGCGGTCGCGTATCTGAAAAACAATTTGCAGAGCACCGCCGGCAACGTCAGTCAGGCGGCGCGCCTCGCCAAGCGCAACCGCACGGATTTCTACAAACTGCTGGCGCGCTATCGCCTGCAACCCGACGACTTCAAGAACGCGGCGTCCTCGAATCAGAAGACGCGCGAGGGTGCGGGCAAGCAGCGCGACTGAAAAGCCGCGTGCCCGGCGTAGCGGCGCGGCCAAAGCGGATCCCGGCCTCGAGCCGCCGCTGAGCGAGAGCAACATCGCGCGGCGGAACAGCTCACGCCGCGTTCGCGGCATCCGGCGCATCGGGATCGTAGCCGAGATTCGGCGACAGCCAGCGCTCCGCTTCGCTCAGGTCCATGCCCTTGCGCTGCGCATAGCTCGCCACTTGGTCCCGGTCGATTTTCCCGACGCCGAAGTAATGAGCTTGCGGGTGCGAAAAATAAAACCCGCTCACCGCCGCGGTTGGAAACATGGCGAACGACTCGGTGAGCCGGATGCCCGCCGTGCGCTCCGGATCGAGCATCTGCCATAGCGTCGCCTTCTCGGTGTGGTCGGGGCACGCGGGGTAGCCGGGCGCGGGGCGAATGCCCTGATACTCCTCGCGGATCAGGCCCGCGCCATCCAGCGTCTCGTGAGCCGCATATCCCCAGAACTCGCGGCGCACCCGCTCGTGCATGCGCTCGGCCAAGGCTTCGGCGAGGCGATCGGCCAAGGCCTTCAACATGATGCTGCTATAGTCGTCGTGAGCGGCTTCGAATTGCGCGACGCGCTCATCGATGCCGATTCCGGCGGTCACCGCAAACGCACCCACGTAGTCGGCGCGGCCGCTTTGCAGCGGCGCGACGAAATCGGCCAGGCACAGCTGCGCCTGGTCCTGCGGCTTCGACTTCTGCTGACGTAGTTGATGCAGCCGGAAGCGCACCGACCGACGCGACTCGTCGGCATAGACGTTGATGTCGTCGTCGCCCGCCGACTGTGCCGGGAAGAATCCGATCACGGCCCGCGCCTCGAGCCATTTCTCGTCCACCAGCGATTGCAGCATGCGACGGGCGTCCGCGTACAGGCTGCTCGCTGCGTCGCCGACGATGGGATCGCGCAGAATGTCGGGGAATTTGCCGGCAAATTCCCACGCATTGAAAAATGGCATCCAATCGATGTAAGGCACCAGTTCGTCGAGCGGATAGGCGCCGAAGGAACGCACTCCCAGGCTCTTCGGCACCGGCGGCGAGTAGTTGGGCCAATCGATCTTGAATCTCTTCGCCCGCGCCTGACCGAGGGACAGCTGCGGAGCCTTGGCGCTCTTGTTGCGATGCTGCTCGCGCTTGATTTCGTGATCGGCCTTGATGTGGGCGACATAGGCGTCGCGCGTATCCTTGGTCACGAGCTGCTGACACACACCCACCGACCGCGATGCGTCCTTCACGTAGATCACGGCACCTTCGTACTGCGGATCGATTTTCACCGCCGTATGGGCAGGCGAGGTCGTCGCCCCGCCGATCAGCAACGGCTGCTTGTACCCTAGGCGCTGCATTTCCTTGGCTACATGCACCATTTCGTCCAACGAAGGCGTGATGAGTCCGGACAGTCCGATGAAGTCGGCGCCCTCGCGCGTCGCCGCGTCGAGAATCTTCTCGCACGACGCCATCACGCCCAAGTCGACCACTTCGAAATTATTACATTGCAGCACCACGCCGACGATGTTCTTGCCGATATCGTGCACATCGCCCTTCACCGTCGCGATCACCACCTTGCCGTTGGAGCGGCTGACGCCCCCCTTTTCCTGTTCGATGTACGGAATCAGCACCGAAACCGCTTTCTTCATGACGCGCGCCGACTTGACCACCTGCGGCAGAAACATCTTGCCGGACCCGAACAGGTCGCCGACCACGTTCATGCCGTCCATCAGCGGCCCTTCGATCACGTCGAGCGGGCGCTTGGCAAGCAGGCGCGCTTCCTCGGTATCCGCCAGCACGAACTCGTCGAGTCCCTTCACCAGCGCATGCTGCAGGCGCTGTGCCACGGGCAGCTTGCGCCATTCGAGGTCATCGCCCCGCTTGGCGGAGCCGCCGCCCCGGTAACGTTCCGCGATTTCCAGCAGCCGTTCGGTCGCATCGTCGCGCCGTGCGAGAATCACGTCCTCGACGCGTTCCCGCAGGTCGGCCGGAATGTCCTCGTAAATTGCGAGCTGGCCCGCGTTCACGATGCCCATGGTGAGGCCTGCGCGAATCGCGTGGTAGAGGAATGCCGAATGCATGGCCTCGCGCACCGGCTCGTTGCCGCGGAAGGAGAACGAGACGTTGCTGACGCCGCCGCTCACGTGCACCTCGGGCATGCGCCCTTTGATCGCGGCCGTGGCCTCGATGAAATCCAGGCTATACCGGTTGTGCTCCTCGATTCCCGTGGCGACGGCAAAGATATTGGGATCGAAGATGATGTCCTCGGGTGGAAAATCCAGGCGCTGGGTGAGCAGCGCGTAGGCTCGCTCGCAGATCCGTACCTTGCGCTCGATGGTATCGGCCTGACCGGCCTCGTCGAAGGCCATGACCACGACTGCGGCGCCGTAACGCATGACCTTCCGCGCGTGCGCCAGGAACGCCTCCTCGCCCTCCTTGAGGCTGATCGAATTGACGATGGATTTTCCCTGCACGCATTTCAGGCCGGCCTCGATCACCGACCACTTGGAGGAATCGATCATCACCGGTACCCGCGCAATATCGGGTTCGCCGGCGATCAGGCTCAGGAACTTCGCCATGGCGGCCTGCGAATCGAGCATGCCCTCATCCATGTTCACGTCGATGATCTGCGCGCCATTCGCCACTTGCTGCCGCGCGATGTCGACCGCGGCTGTGTAGTCGCCGGCCTCGATCAATTTACGGAACTTCGCGGAGCCCGTGACATTGGTGCGCTCACCCACGTTGACGAACAGGCTTTGCGCATCGATGGTGAGCGGTTCCAGGCCGCTCAAGCGACAGGCGCGCGCGATGGTCGGTACGACGCGCGGCGGCACGTCGGCCACCGCGAGCGCCATCGCGCGGATATGGTCCGGCGTGGTTCCGCAGCAGCCGCCGAGCATATTGAGGAAACCGCTCGTGGCGAATTCGCGCAGGATTTCCGCCGTCTGGGCCGGCGTCTCGTCGTATTCGCCGAAGGCGTTGGGCAGTCCGGCATTCGGATACGCGCACACATGGGTGTCGGCAATTCTGGAGAGTTCCTCCACGTAGGGCCGCAATTGTTTGCCGCCGAGCGCGCAATTCAGGCCGACCGCGGCGGGCCGCGCATGCCGAATGGAATTCCAGAATGCCTCGGTGGTCTGGCCCGACAAGGTCCGCCCCGAGGCATCGGTGATGGTGCCGGACACGATGATGGGCAGATCCGTGCCGGCGTTGTCCAGCACCTCACGCACCGCGAACAAAGCCGCCTTCGCGTTCAAGGTGTCGAACACCGTCTCGATCAGCAGGAGATCGACGCCGCCCTCGACCAGCGCGCGCGCCGCGATCGAATAGCCTGTGACCAGCTCATCGAAACTGATGTTGCGAAAACCGGGGTCATTGACATCGGGCGACAGCGAGGCCGTGCGGCCGGTCGGACCCAATGCACCGGCGACGAAACGCGGGCGCCCCGTCTCGGCGGCGACGTCATCCGCCACTCGTCGCGCCAGCCGCGCGGCCGCGAGGTTCAACTCGCCCACCAGCGATTCCATCCGGTAATCGGACTGCGACACCGGGGTGGAGTTGAAGGTATTGGTGGAGATCACGTCCGCGCCCGCCAGCAGATACTCGCGATGAATGCCGGCAATGATCTGCGGCTGGGTGATCGCGAGCAGATCGTTGTTGCCGCGCAGATCGCTGGGCCAGTCCGCGAAGCGCTCGCCGCGGAATTCCCGCTCGCCGAGCCGATGCCGTTGAATCATGGTGCCCATCGCGCCATCGAGAATCACCAGGCGCTGTTCGAGGAGGGCGGTGAAGCGGTCGGACCGCGATGCGGGCTGCGGCTGCATTCAAGCCACCTGTGCTTCTGCGACGGGCTGCGGCCGCAGCCCCATCGCGTGACAGATCGCGTACGTCAACTCGGCGCGGTTCAGCGTGTAAAAATGGAACTCCTCCACACCGTGCTGCCGCAGCCGCTGCACCTGCTCGATGGCGACATGAGCGGCGATCATGCGGCGCGTTTCGGCGTCGCCCTCCAGGCCGTCGAAGCGGCGCGTCAACCAATCGGGTACCGAAGCGCCGCAGCGATCCGCAAACCGCACCAGCTGCGGGAAGCGCGTGATGGGCAGAATGCCCGGCACGATATCCACATGAATTCCCGCCGCCGCGCAACGGTCGCGATAGCGCAGAAACACGTCGGTATCGAAGAAGAATTGAGTGATGGCGCGGCTGGCGCCCGCATCGATCTTGCGTTTCAGGTTCACGAGATCCGCCTCGACGCTGCCCGACTCCGGGTGCCCCTCCGGATAGGCCGCGACGGAGATGTCGAAATGCGCAGCCTGCTTGAGCCCCCGGACCAAGTCGGCGGCATATTGGAACCCGGCCGCCGCGCCCACCGTATTCACGCCGGGCAAATCGCCGCGCAGCGCCACCAATTGCCGGATGCCGTGACGCCAATAATCTTGCGCAATGCCCAGCACCTCCTCCCGAGAGGCCCCCACGCAGGTGAGGTGCGGCGCCACCCGCAAGTTCGTCTCGCGCAGCATGCGCAGCACGCATTCGTGAGTCCGCGACCGGGTGGAACCATCGGCGCCGTAAGTCACGGAAACGAAATCCGGTTGCAGGGGCGCCAGACGCTCCACCGCCGCCCATAATTGCCGACCCATCGCATCGTCGTTCGGCGGAAAGAACTCGAACGATACTGCTACCCGCTTTGCCATCGCCTGACTCCAATAGAGGTTGACTCGACGATGAGCATGCAAGCCCTTAGGCTATGACACAATCTCATTATCTTCATGGAGTGGATGAAACCGGCTCATGGCAACCACCGCACTGGAACTCCGGCACCTCGAAACCCTGTTGGCTCTGGCCGAATGCGGCAGTCTCTCCAAGGCTGCCGCGCGGCTATTCCTGACGCAATCCGCCCTGTCCCACCAGCTGAAGGCCCTGGAAAGCCATTATGGCGCCGCGCTGGTCGAGAAAAACGTCAGGCCCCTGCGCTTCACCGCCATCGGCCATAGGCTCTTGTCGCTGGCCCGCAGCGTCCTGCCGCAGGTCGCCGAGGCGGCCCGCGACGTTGCCCGACTGGCACAGGGACATGCCGGACCCTTGCGCATCGCGGTGCAATGCCACAACTGTTTCGACTGGCTGATGCCGGCCATGGATGCCTATCGGTCTCTCTGGCCCGAGGTCGAACTCGACATCATTTCCGGGTTCGTCGTCGACCCGCTGCCGCTGCTGGAGCGCGCCGAGGCGGAACTCGCCATCATCCACGACCGCCCCGAAACCCAGGCCCACGTGGTGTTCAGCCCCTTGTTTCGCTACGAGAGCGTGGCATTGATGAGCCCGAAGCACCGGCTCGCCGCCAAGCCGTGGCTGGAAGCCGCCGATTTCGCCAACGAAACGCTCATCACCTATCCCGTCCCCGACGAGATGCTGGACGTCATGAAGCACTGCCTCACGCCGGCCGGAGTCAATCCCAAGAGACGCACCGCGGAACTGACCGTCGCCATCCTGCAGCTGGT
>PLAH01000062.1 GCA_003134045.1 Gammaproteobacteria bacterium | reverse complement strand
GCAGAATGGGCAGGTCGCAAGCGACATGCGTATCCGCGCCGCGCTGCCGACGCTGCGCTCAGCGATGCAGCAAGGCGCGCATGTGATCGTCCTGTCTCACCTCGGTCGACCGGAGGAGGGAAAGTACGACCCCGAGCTGTCGCTCGCGCCGGTAGCCGCAAAGCTCTCCGAATTGCTCGGTGTGCCGGTGCCTCTGCGCAAGGACTGGCTCGGCGGGGTCGACTGCGCAGCCGGCTCGGTGGTATTGTGCGAGAACGTCCGTTTCAACAAGGGCGAAAAGCAAGACAGCGAGGTTTTGGCGCGGCAAGTGGCTGCGTTGTGTGATGTGTTCGTAATGGACGCCTTCGCAACCGCACACCGTGCCGAGGCAAGCACACATGGCGTGGCGAAATTCGCACCCATCGCGTGCGCCGGCCCGCTGTTGGCGGCTGAACTCAATGCGCTCGAACGCGCACTGGCCAATCCCGAGCGACCGCTGGTTGCCATCGTTGGGGGCTCCAAAGTCTCAACCAAACTGACGCTACTCGGGGCGCTGCTCGCCAAAGTGGATAAGCTCATGCTCGGCGGCGGTATCGCCAACACCTTTATGGCCGCCGCCGGCCTAAAGATCGGCACCTCGCTGTGCGAGACCGAGATGATCGCGNNCGCGCTGCCGGCGCCGCTGCCCGAGGATGCTGGGCGGCAGAGGTGGCCGACGATGAGATGATTCTCGACATCGGGCCCGCCACCATCGAACGGTACGCGAGGATTTTGGCGTCCGCCAAGACCATCCTTTGGAATGGGCCGGTCGGGGTATTTGAACTTGATCAATTCGGCGAAGGCACCAAGGCCATCGCCAATGCGATTGCCGGCAGCGGAGCTTTTTCGCTCGTGGGCGGCGGCGATACGTTCGCCGCAGTCGAAAGATACGGTGTCGCGAACCGCATCTCGTATATTTCGACGGGCGGCGGCGCGTTTCTCGAATTCGTGGAGGGCAAGACGCTACCGGCGGTTGCAATATTGGAAGACCGGGCCCGGGATCTGCCGCGGCCGGTCGACCGGCTACCGACCACGCCGCGCATTGGTGCGGATGCTCGGCCGATTCCGGGAGAGTGCGGCGTGCGGTGAAGGCAGGGAAGCCAATCGGTACCGAGGGCATTGCCCTTATTCAGAGCGCCGAGCGCCGGAACGCAATAGAGAGAATCCGCGTATGGAACGAGATACATTGCATCAGCTACTACGTGACATGCTGCTGTCGCGAGCCTTCGAAGAGCGCGCGGCCGAAGAATACAGTAAAGGCAATATCGTCGGCTTTCTACACCTGTATCCCGGGGAGGAGGCGGTCGGTGCCGGCATCATCAATGCGGCCGGACCGGCCGACTACATCGTCAGCGGCTATCGCGAGCACGCCCATGCGCTCATTCGCGGTACGCCAACGCGCAATGTGATGGCGGAGCTGTTCGGCCGCGCCGATGGTATGAGCGGTGGCATGGGCGGCTCGATGCATATGTTCGATGCCAAGCGACGCTTCATGGGCGGATATGCGATTGTGGGGGAGAGTTGCCCGATCGCCGTCGGCATCGGCTATGCAGTTGCGATGCGCAGGGGCCCCGAAGCGGTCGTCTGCTTCTTTGGCGATGGCGCCGTCAACCAGGGCACCTTCCATGAATCGCTGAATATGGCGGCCTTGTGGCGCCTTCCGCTGCTCTTCGTATGTGAGAACAATCATTATGCGATTGGCACCGAGATCCATCGGCATTCCGCCGTGGTCGACGTCTACAGACGCGCCGCTGCTTACAACATCCCCGCCGAGAAGATCGATGGGATGGACGTGGTGAAGGTGTATGAGACGGCCCAGCGTGCGCTCGAGCGCATTCGCAGCGGCGGTGGACCACAATTCGTCGAGTGCGAGACCTACCGATTTCGCGGCCATTCGATGGCCGATCCCGGAACCTATCGGCCGTCCGTCGAGGTCAAGGCCCATGAGGCGTGGGATCCGATCTCCTCGGCGATCCGGGAAGTGGAGTACCGCTATCCGACTCAGGCCGAGCTTGCCGTGGCCGGGTCCGACAACATCGCTCGTCTCACGGCACATATGGTCGACTTAGGTCATGTGGCCGAAGCGGAAGTCGAGGAACTGCGAAAGGAGGTGGGCGCGGTGGTGGAGGATGCAGTCCAGTTCGCCCTGCAAAGTCCGCAACCGACCATGGAGGCGGCGTGGGCGCATCTGAACTGCAACCGCCGCCATGAAGCATTGATCTGAGGACATTTCGTATGCCGCAAGAATTGCTCTATTGGCAGGCTCTCAATCGGGCCATGGATATTGAAATGGCCGCGGATGAGTCGGTCTTCACTTTGGGCGAGGACGTTGGGCTTTACGGCGGAAGCTACCGCGTGACCGAGGGGTTGTATGCGAAATACGGTGAATGGCGCGTTCGCGATACGCCGATTTCCGAGAACAGCTTTACCGGTCTCGGCGTGGGTGCAGCGCTCGTAGGGCTGCGCCCCGTGGTCGAAATCATGACTATCAACTTCATGCTCTTGGCCTTGGACTCCATTATCAACGGCGCCGCCAAGATCCCGTTCATGTCGGGCGGGCAGTTCAAGATGCCGCTGGTAGTGCGTGTGCCCGGTGGCGTCGCTCATCAGTTGGGTGCCCAGCACGCGCAGAGACTGGAACACACGGTGATGAACGTTCCGGGCCTGCGCATCGCCGTGCCATCGACGCCGCAAGACGCGTATTGGCAACTGCGTCAGGCGATCGTGAGCGATGAGCCGATCGTTCTCCTGGAGCATGAGCTGCTTTACTTCAGCAAGGGCCCCGTGGATCTTCTCGCCGATCCGCCGCCGATGCACCGGGCCGCGATACGGCGGGAAGGACGAGATGTCACGATCGTGAGCTACTCGCGCCATGCGCTGCTGTCGCAGGAGGCCGCATCAGAGCTTGCCAAGGAAGGAATCGAAGCGGAGGTCATTGATCTGCGCAGCTTGAAACCGATCGACTGGGATACCTGTGCTCGTTCGCTTGACAATACACATCGCCTGTTGGTGGTGGAGGAGGATTGCCGGTATGCGGGCGCGGGAGCCGAAATTGCCTCCACCTTGGGCGAACGCTGCTTTTACTCACTCGATGCGCCGGTCTCACGCTTGGCCGGTTTGGATATTCCCACGCCGTTCAACGGGAACCTGGAGGCCGCGTCGATTCCACGGGTGGCCGATATCGTCCAGGCGGTCCGCGCGCTCTGCCGACCGTCAAAGGACGCCAGGGCAGCATAACCATGAATCAGCCAATCACAATGCCTGCTTTGTCCGACACGATGAACAATGGGCGGCTGGTGAAATGGGTGAAAAAGATCGGCGATCCGATCAAGAAGGGTGAATCAGTGGCCGACATCGAGACGGACAAGGCGGTGATGGAGGTCGAAACCTTTCATGACGGCTATTTGGCAGGTCCATTGGCCGCCGAAGGCAGTGAAATGGCCGTCGGCGCGACGATCGGATATATTTCGGACCGGCCCGACGTCGCTGCACCGGCACCCACCGCAGCGCCCGCGTCAGCCTCGACAACGGCGCCCATCGCCATAGCGCAGGCTCCCGCGCCCGCGCCCGCTCGTTTTACGGCACCGACATCGGAGCCTACGGCGGAGAGAGTCCGAGCTTCCCCCTATGCCCGAAGCATGGCGCGGCAACTCGGTGTCGATCTCGGCAAAATCGTGTCCGAAGGGGGTGCGGTGCATGCGGATGCCATTCTGGATGCTGCGCGCCGATCCGCCTCGACCGGTCTTGCCGCCGGGCCGCCCTACCGCCTGGAACCCATGTCGAGCGTCCGAAAGACCGTCGCACGCAACATGATTGCGGGTCTCTCAACACCGACGTTTCGGGTAACCGCGCGGCTGGCGCTTGCGCCGCTGAGAGAGGTCTCGAAGCAAGCTCAAATATCGCTAACGCTGCTCCTGGCGCGTGCGTGCGCGCTCGCAATCAAGGCGCACCCTTTGTTCAATGCCGTGTATACCGGGGAAGGATTGGCGCTTCGCGAACGCGTTGACGTTGCCATTGCGGTCGACACGCCTGAAGGACTCATTGCGCCGGTCATTCGCGACGTGGCCGCGCGATCTCTCCCGGAGCTTGCCGCCGATTGGCGTGCCGTGCATGCAAAGGCTCTGAGCCGCCGTTTGAGCTTAGGGCACTACGAGGGAGCCACCTTTTATCTCTCCAATCTTGGAATGTTCCCCGTAGTGGACAGCTTCGATGCGGTTCTGCCGCTCGGGGCGGCCGCGATTCTCTGCATCGCGGCCCCGGACGGCGAGCGGTCGTCCTTCACCTTGGGGTGCGATCACCGGGTGCTCGCGGGCGCCGACGCTGCGCGCTTTCTGCAGACTCTCGCGGAATTCCTCGCGGATCCGCATCGTCTCACCGAGCTGACGCGAGCCGCGTGAATGCCCGACGACGACGCACGCGGAGCGGCAGCGATGCAGTTCATCGAAAATAGGATCTTTGATGAGCTACACATCGGAGACTCGGCGGAATTCACTCGCGTACTTCGGGCCGAGGATATCGAACCACTGGGTCTGGGAGGGGGTTTCATAGCCGAGTTGCTGTCGACCCACTTGCCAGGACCCGGCACCGCCCAAGTCGATCAGTCGTTGCACGTCCGGCGCCGCGCAAATATCGGCGAGCTGGTAACGGCGCGTATTCGCATTCGCGATATGGTGACCGAGACCAGGTATGTGACGTTCCAATGCGAGTATGTGGCGAAGTCCGGGGAGATTCTCCTGGAAGGTGAAGCACGCGTCATTGCGCCGGACATCAAACTGCGGCGGCCGCGCGTTACGGCCGCCGCTTCGCCCCATGCCGTGGGTGCCCGACACCGGCAGCTTCTCGATGCGGCGCGCAAATTCAGTCCCATGCGTACTGCGATCGTGCATCCCTGCGATAGGGTGTCCCTCGCCAGCGCGATGGAGGCAATGGAGGCTGCGCTCATCGTGCCGGTGCTTATCGGCCCAGTTGTCAAAATCCGCCAAGCGGCGGCGGATGCTGGGCTCGATCTCAAGGATATGGAGATCGTCGATGTCCCGCACAGCCACGCCGCGGCGGAACGGGCGGTGGCCCTGGGACGCGACGCCAAGATAGATGCCATCATGAAGGGCGCCCTCCACACGGATGAACTCATGGCCGCGGTGATGGACAAGGGCGGGGGATTGCGCACGGAGCGCCGCATGAGCCATGTGTTCGCACTGGACGTGCCTTACTATCCGAAACCGCTGTTCATTACGGATGCCGCCGTCAATATTGCTCCGGACCTCGATACCAAGCGAGACATCATTCAGAACGCGATCGAGCTGTTGCAGGCGCTCGGCATTCAATCCCCGAAGGTTGCGATTCTGTCGGCGGTCGAGACGGTGAGCAGCCGGATTCCATCGACGATTGATGCGGCCGCGCTTTGCAAGATGGCCGACCGGCAGCAGATCGTCGGTGCGACGCTCGACGGGCCTATGGCCTTCGACAACGCCATCTCGAGCGCAGCAGCACACGTCAAGGGTATCTCCAGCCTGGTGGCCGGTCAGGTCGATGTTCTCGTCGTGCCCGACCTCGAGGCGGGCAACATGCTGGTCAAGCAGCTCGTCTATCTCGCGGGCGCGGAGGCGGCGGGAATCGTGCTCGGTGCGCGGCTTCCGATCATATTGACGAGCCGAGCGGACAATGACATGGCGCGTCTGGCCTCATGTGCTCTCGCGCAAATGTTGGTGCATAGGCGGGGCGCCAATCGGCCATGACGCACGTGGGCCTGCGCTTCACGCGAAGGCGCCGGGATGCCGATGATCGACGGTAGAACGCAGCCGTTGGCGCTCGCACGCCTGCAAAATCTCGTGACACTTTACAAGGCGCTGGGCGGTCTGCTGCTCAGTTCCATTGTTCCGGTCCAGCATACGTTCGTGGTGCTGGCTCTGTTTCCGGCAATCCTCTGCGGGTGCGCCGCGACCATCGGCATGTTCGAGCGCAAAGGCCGGATACGTCCCGCGGCATGACAGCGGGACTCACGCGCCTGAATCGGGCAATATGAAGAAGGACATTCTCGATAGCGCAGTGAACTGCGGGTACACTTTCCGAGGGATGGGAAGCTGCATAGAATGCGGCTCCCGTTATCGCGCACCGCCGCGGTGACTGTTGGCGCTGCCTAGTACTACTGGGGGGAACGATGAAAGCTGTCCGCTTATACGAATATGGGGGGCCTGAAAACCTCAAATTTGAGGTTGATGTGCCCGAACCCACGGTGAGCGCCGACCTCGTGTTGGTTGCGGCCGCGGCCACGAGCGTCAATCCCATTGATTGGAAGGTTCGGTCGGGTGCGAGGCAAAAGGATTTTCCCCTGCGGATGCCGGCGATCTTGGGGAAGGATGTGAGTGGCGTGGTACGCGCGGTGGGCAGCAACGTTCGCACCTTCAAACCGGGCGATCGAGTGTTGGCGCTCGCCGAGGCGACCTACGCTGAATTCGTGGCGGTAGAAGGCTCCATCCTCACCCATCTACCCGACGGCTTGGACTTGGTCGATGCGGCGGCGATTCCGCTCGTGGTATTGACGGGTGATCAGCTCGTCAGGCTGGCTACTCGTGCTCAATATGGGCAGACCATCATTGTCAGCGGGGCGCTCGGAAGCGTTGGCCGCGCCGCCGTCCATAGCGCGAAAAAACTCGGTGCGCGTGTCATTGCCGGCGTCCGTGCGCGCCAATTGCCGGAAGCAAGAGCACTCGGGGTTTCGGATACCGTGGCCATCGATGACGATACGGCAATCGCCCAACTCGCGTTGGTGGACGGCGTTGCCGATACGGTAGGGGGCGAGACCGCGGCGAAACTCTTTTCCAAGGTCAAGAACGGCGGCAACTTCGGCTATGCGTCGGTGTTGCCCGACGGCGTGTCCGCAACGAATCCCGCCGTGAAGGTCACGCGTGTTTTCGCACGTCCGGATGCATCGAAGGTCCGAGAGTTTGCCGATGACGTTCGCGACGGTAAATTCGTGCTGCCGATCAGTCGACGTCTGCCTCTCGCCGATGCGGCCTACGCGCACGAATTGGTGCAAAAAGGCGGTGCAGGCAAGATTATCCTGGTGATATCCTCATAATCAACGTTTCATCAGGTGGACATCCCCCGAAAACCAAAATACGGCCGGCGCTGGTGGAAGCGGCCACATGCAAGACGCAGGCGTGCAGGCCGTTTCCCGGGTTCGTCAGCATCGTCCGACGAGGTTCAGTAATAGCGCGGTATCGGCCCCACCTGCGGTGTGGTGTCGGCCCTCAAGTCGATGAACACCTCATCCGCGTAGCACCAGCCCCAGCCTTCGGGCGGATCGTAGCCCTCGATGATGGGATGGCGGGTGGCGTGGAAGTGCTTGGTGGCGTGCCGGTTGGGTGAGTCGTCGCAGCAGCCTACGTGTCCGCAGGTGCGGCACAGGCGAAGATGTACCCACTGGCTGTGAATCTTCAGGCACTCCTCGCATCCGCGCGCGCTCGGAGTCACGGGTTTGATCGAATCCAGGTGCTTACAATGGGCACTCATGGGTGTTCTCTCGCAGTGCGCTTGGAAGCGCTACTGTCGTTGAGAGCACCGGCGGCGTCAAGCGCCGCTCGAGCGCGCCTCAAGTGACGGTTTCGCGCACTCCGGCCACCAAATCTGCGATCTTGCGGCGCACATCGGCCCGGCCGACGCGTTCGCGGGAATCCTCGATTTCGTCGGCGGGGAACCAGCCGCTGACGCTGTTGCCTTCGGCCGTCACGGTGAGCGTCGCGCCCTCGGGGTGGGGCTGCGAGGTGTGCACGTCGAACATGATGCAATGGTAATCGATGCCGATCCGCCGCAGTGCATCGCGCGCCTCCGCCATGATGCGCGTTTTGCCGTATTCGAATTCACTCATACTCATTGCAGCGGCTCCATAAGATAAGCGACCCGAATCGTATCGTCACTGGGGGGCGATGTGTGTGACCCCGGTCGCAGCAGTCGATGTCGCTACTGCACGTCGATGTAGGGAGCGCAGGTGCCGTGCTGAGATACGATTTCAAACTTCGCGCGCATGCCGGAATACTCGCAGATCAATGCCGCGCTGCCGTTCGCCGACACGTGCATGTGCTCGCCGACCAACGTGGCGCGCGCACCCAGTTCGGCATTGGCGACCACCGCAAAGAACACTCCGACACACAATAGTAGTTTCTTCAACGGGATGTCTCCAACGTGAGAACGGGTGTGCGTATTGTGCGAGGCACAGGCGGCGCGGCGCGCAACCGATGTCTCAGGTTCAGTGCCGGCCGAGGAGTGCTGCGTCACTGTTTTTGAGGAGGGTAATCGCCGATGTGACGTAATATCGCTGTGTGCTTGCGATATGTGATGTCGGCTTGAAAAAAAGCGCCGGCATGCGTGGGTGGACGCATGCCGGCCCGTTCCAAATCGAGACGAGTCGATCAGCCCGCGGGGCTGCCTTCGACTTGGATGTCCAGCGTCACCGCCATCTTGCGNNCACGCCGAAGTCGCTGCGGTTGAACGTGGTGGTTGCATCGGCGCCGCAGACCTCTTTCTTCGTCATCGGATCCGGCTTGCACAGGAACGACCTGATGGTCAGCGTGACGGGCTTGGTCACACCGTGCAGGGTCAGGGTGCCTTGCGCTTCGGTGGGCGCCGCGCCGTTGAACTTGGTGAATTTCCCGGAATAGGTGGCCGTGGGGAATTTCGCCACATCGAAAATGTCGGGCGACTTCGCGTGCTCGTCCAATTTGGCCATGCCGAAATCGACGGAGTTCATGTTGACGGTGATATCGATGGATCCGGACTTCGCGACCTTGTCGTAGACCACTTTGCCCGTGGTATCCGTGAACTTGCCGCGCCATACCGATAGGCCGCCCATGTGGTCGGCCGCGAAGCTCGGGTAGGTGTGATGGGGATCCAGAACATAGGTCACGGGCGCCGCCAGCGCGGTTGCGCTCGCCAGGGCGGCGATCGACGCCAAAAGAATACGGTTCATTGAAGGCTCCTTGAGGTACAACGGCTATAATCCCAGTCGGGACTCCAAGTCAGCGGGAGGTGCGGAGCGGCCCGATCTTCCGCGCCGATCATAGCCGATGCGCGGTTCTTTTCCGGTTTTTATCTCAAAGTTAAGGTCACCGATGGAATTATTCGCAGCAATTGACACACGCGCCTCGGCGGGGCGGTTGACCACACCCGGTCCCAGCGCCGGGCACCTGAGCCGCATACTGGATGCGGCCGGCCGCGCGCCCGACCACGGCCGCTTACGCCCCTGGAAGTTCATCGTGCCGGAGGGCGAGCTTCGCGAGCGCTTTGCCACCGCCGCCGCTGCGGCGAAACGCGTGCGGCTGCCCACCATGACGGACGAGCAGTTCGCGGCCGAGCGTGACAAGCTCACCCGCTCGCCCACCCTGGTGGTGGTGGCGTGCGCGGTGCGTCGCGAGCAGAGCAAGGTGCCGGAGATCGAACAGGTGGTTGCCGCGGCGGCGGCGGCCGAGAATCTGTTTCTGGCCGCGCACGATTTGGGCTATGGCGTGATGTGGAAAACCGGCGCGGCCGCCTACGATGCCAACGTCAAGGCGACGCTCGGCCTGGACGCCGCCGATCACATCATCGGCATCATGCATTTGGGGACGCGGCTCAAGTAGGCGCCGAGAAGGAATGCCCGCGCAGTGACACGGATTTCACCAGCGCCCACGCGGGCATTCCCGGTTCGAGGCCCAGCTCGCGCGTCGCCGCCTTGGTGATGCGCGCGAGGAGGGGCGAGCCCACATCGAGGGTGATCAAGTCCGAATCCGCCTCATCGCTCTGGATGCTCGTCACCACGCCTGCGAGGCTGTTGCGCACACTGAGATGCAGGGGAACTCGGGTCGAGACGATGATGTCGCGGGCCAGCAGCTGTACCCGAAGCTTCGTTCCCACGACGAGCCCTCGGGCTGGTACATGGATCTCGCCCCGGCCCACCTGCAGCCGCGTCAGATTGCCGGCGGCGTCGAGGCCGAGAACCACGCCCTCGACGATGGCACCGACTTCGTCCGGCCCGATGAGGGCGCGCAGGTGCGGATCCAGACTCATCTCGCCGATGCCGCCTTGTGCGATCACGGCGCCCGCCTGCATCAAGACGATGTGCGTCGCAAGCCGCAGCACCTCATCGAAATTGTGCGTGACGTACACCATCGGGATGGCCAATCGATCGCGCAAGGTTTCGAGATAGGGAAGGACTTCCTCGCGCCGCGCACGATCGAGCGCGGCCAGCGGTTCATCGAGCAGCAGCAGACGCGGCTGCGAGAGCAGGGCGCGGCCGAGGGCTACCCGCTGCCGCTCGCCCCCCGACAAGCCGTGCACCCGCCGATCCATCAAAGCCGCGAGATCGAGCAGGCTGACCACCGTGTCGAAGTCCACATAGGCCGCAGCCGAGGCGCGCTTTTGCGCATACCGCAGATTGCCTGCCACCCGCAGATGCGGGAACAATCGCGCATCCTGGAAGACGTAGCCCACACCGCGCCGTTCCGGCGGCAGATCGAGGCCACGCTGCGTGTCGAGCAGGACCGTCTCGTCGAGGGCCACGCGGCCCGCGTCGGGTTCGAGCAGTCCCGCGATGATGTCGATCAAGGTGCTCTTGCCGCAGCCCGAGCGGCCAAATAGCGCGACCACGCCCGGCGTGGGCAGCTCGAACGCCGCGTCCAGGCGGAACGAGCCGCGTTGCTTGATGGCGGCGACGCTCAGCATCAGCGCCCCAGCAGACGGCGCACCCGCCGCGAGAACCACTCGGAGACCCACAGCCCCCCTAAGCCGAGCGCCAGCGACAAGCCGGCGAGCCGTGCGGCCGCCTGGTCGCCACCCGGGGATTGCAGGGCGGTATAGAGCGCCAGCGGCAGAGTTCGGGTCTCGCCGGGGATGTTGGAGACGAAGGTGATCACCGCGCCGAATTCGCCGAGCGCGGCCGAGAACGCGGTGATCGCGCCCGCCAGGATCCCCGGCAGCATCAAAGGCAGGGTGATGGTCGCGAAGCGATCCAGCGCCCGCGCCCCCAAGATGCGCGCCGCGTCCTCCAATCCGCGGTCCACGTTCTCCAAGGAAATACGCATGGCGCGCACCATCAGCGGGAATGACATGACGGCGGTAGCGAGCGCCGCGCCGTTGCGCGTGAAGACCAGTTGGATACCGAACGCACGGGCAAGCCATCCACCGAGGAGGCCGCGGCTGCCGAACACCACCAGAAGAAGATAGCCCACCACCACCGGCGGCAGAACCAGCGGCAGATGAACGAGCGCATCGAGCAGGGTATGTCCGAAGAAGCGCCGCCGCGTGAGCAGCCAGGCGAGGGCGATGGCCACGGGCAGGCTGAACGCCACGCTGCGCGTCGCCACTACCAGACTCAAGCAGAGCGCCTCGCTTTCATTGGGCGTCAGCCACGTCATGTCGGAAATGCCCGGGCGTTGACAGTCAGAGGTTGCATGCGGCCGCCAGTATACGGAACCGGCGGTGCCCGCACGTGCGGGCCGGGACGGTGAGTTACTCGCGCTTGGCGGCGCCGGCGAACAGCTCCAGCAGCGTGGTATTGAGCTTCACGGCAATCTTCAGCAACAGCGTGACCGACGGATTGTAGCTGCCGCGTTCCAGACGCCCGACGACGTTCGGATGGATCTCGGCTTGAAACGCCAACGTCTCCTGGCTCAGGTTGCGCGCCTTGCGGCGTGCCCTGACTTCCTCACCCAAGCTTCGAAGGGTCGTTCTTGCGCTCACGCGCAAGGGTCGATCCGAAGCCCAGAGGGTGTCTAGACATTATAATGTTTAAATGGGCTTGTGGCTCAATGGGTTGCCGCGATAGCGTTGCGAAATCTCGATGCGCATCGACGGCCGCTCTGGCCGTCAGTTCGCCGTTACTACGAGCGCAAGCTTCGGCTCGATGCCCGCTATCAGGCCAACGGCGGGGTGGGCGAGTCAAAGTCAACGATCGCCTCCGATTCGAGCAAGCATGCAATGTCGTGCATTTAACGAGCTATGCGTCTCTGATGTTCGGTCGCGGCGCGCTTCTCTGCGCACGTGAAGAGTTCGCCGAGCGATGTATCGAGCGTCGGTGCGATCGCGAAAATCGTTTTGATGGTGAAATTGCGGCCTTTCTCGACGCACTTGAGCACGCTTGAACTCATGCCGGCCCGGAACGCAAGTTCCTCCTGAGTCAGGCGCCGCTCATGGCGGCGCTCCTGAACCTCGTGACCGACATGGCGGAGGAGCGTTCCTAGATGCACGCATCAAGAATCGATCCTTGAACACAATAGTGTCTAGACATTATAATGTCTATTCGCACATTCTGAATCGAAATCACGTCTGGAGGCAATGGATCATGCTCATCTTGACCCGACGACTGAAACAAACCCTCACGATCGGCAGCGACATCACTGTCACCGTCATGCAGATTCGAGGCGGCCAAGTCCGAATCGGCGTGAGCGCGCCCGAGGCTGTCAGGGTATTGCGCGGAGAAATTCTCGAGAAGGGAAGGGCGCCGCAGCGGCCATCCGAGCCCAACTCGTAACGAGCGCCGCTCCGCCGTCATCCGGATGTCCCCATGGTTCCTCGTCCCGCCCATTTCGAACGGCTCTTGCACTTTCTGCGGCGCAAGGGACGCTCGCGCGAGGATGCCGAGGATCTGATCCAGGAGGCGATGCTGCGCCTGCACGTCTATGGCCAGCAAGTGCCGGTCACCCACGAGGAGGCCTTCCTGCGCCAAGCGGTGCGCAATCTATCTGTCGACCAGCATCGCCGCGAGCGCCCGGACCTGCGCAAGGGCGTACCCATCGACGATCTCGAGACCCGCAGCCCGCTGATCGACCCGGTATCCACGCCCGAACAGACGTTGGAATCCGAACAACGTCTGGGTCACATCCGGGCAGTCCTGGACCGAGTCAGCCGGCGTACGCGCGAGATATACTTCGCGCATCGCGCAGGGTATAGCTACGCGGAGATTGCCGATCATATGGGTGTCTCCCACGTCGCGATAAAAAGGCATATTGCGCGTGCCCTGCTGGCGATCATGGAGCACGGGGAACCGGAAGATAGTGGAACCGCGAATCGCGCAGTTGAATAGGATTGCCCCGCGGCGCATCCGCGCGCAGGCTGCGCGGTGGGTGACGGAGTTGCACGGCCCGGATCGAAGTGCCAGCCTCGAAGCGAAAGTCAGAGAATGGATTGCCGCCGATTCCCGGCACGCCGCGGCATTCGAACTCGCCACCGAGGCCTGGCAAAGGAGCGGCAATCTTCCCGCTCATCTGCCGAAGCTGAGTGCGGGGACGCCGAAGCGGGCACGCAGCGGCACGTCTCGGCCGGTCGCCGCGGGGATCGCCGTGTCGATCGTCGCGTTGGCCGGCGTAATCTACTGGGCGCGCGACGGCTCGCTCGCCACCGGTCCCGGCGAGCAGCGAACCGTCGAACTCACCGACGGCACGGAGGTTTCCCTCAATGCCAACAGCCGGGTTCGGGTGCAATACGACGACCGCGTTCGAAAAGTCACCTTGGTGACCGGCGAGGCGCTGTTCGATGTGACCAAAAACCCGTCGAGGCCCTTCGTGGTCGTCGTCGGAGACCGTAAAGTGATTGCGTTGGGCACGTCCTTCATGGTTCGCCGCGACGATGGCTCGGCTGCGGCGCCCGCCGGATTCGCGGTGACGCTGGTGGAGGGTCGAGTCGCGGTCGAACCCCTCTCCGCGCCCGATGCATTGCCGAGCGTACCGGTGGCCGGTACGCAGGTGCTGAGCCCCGGCGAAAGACTTCGCTTCGAGATGGGCGTGTCCGAAACGCTGGACTCGCCGTCGATGGACAAGGTCACGGCGTGGCGCCGGGGCCAACTGATTTTCGATGATACCTCGTTGGCCGAAGCCGCCGCGGAGTTCAATCGCTACGGCACCGGTAAGCTCACCATCGAGGGTGCGAGCATCGGCAAGTTACGAGTTGGCGGCGTATTTAGAATCGGCGATCCCTCGAGTTTCGCACAGGCCATGGCGAACACCTACCACCTGCGGATCATCAATCGCGGCAGGCAAATCGTCCTCGCGGAAGCCCGCTGATTCAGCGGCGATAAATCGGACGACGACTCCTCGGTAAAAAAATCTCGCCGAGAGTGACCAATTCTCATCGCCGATTACGTCTTGAGTATGCAAGAGCTTTCAGGCTCAACAACAAATCGAAAAAATCATACTCATGTACGTGCAAGGGATTGCCGAGGGATCTATTTATGCACCGACAACCGAGAACTCTCTCGTTTGGCATCGCCGCCGTGTGTCTTTCATTTCAGATCGCCGCCACTGCCGCGTCGGGCGACGCGAAGGAGCGGTTCGATCTGCCTGCGGAGCCTTTGGATAAAGCGCTGCGCGATTTTGCGATCCAGGCGAAGCGAAATATTTCCTATCAGCCGTCGTTGGTGGCGGGGCGCCAAGCACCCGCGATCAACGGGGAGTACGCGCCGGCGGACGTGTTGGTGATCTTGCTGACCGGCACCCGGTTGAAGGCGGTCATGGTCGACGACGACACGGTCGAGGTGGTCGAGCAGGCAACGACGACGGCCAGAGGCAGCGATTCGGCCATAGGCGCCGATCAGCGCAATTCGGAAAAGATCGTTCACGTTGCCTACGCGGGAGCGAGCGCCGGTGTTCTGTCTCAGGGTTCGGTAGATGCCGAATCTGTCATTCCTTCGTCGGCCGATGTTGGACCCTCCGACCAGAAAGATCTTCAGGAGATCACGGTGACCGGCTCGCATATTCGCGGCGTTCCCTCAGCCTCGCCCGTGATCGAGATCGGGCGCGATGAGATCGAGCGATCGGGGTATACGTCCATCAGCGATTTGATGCTCAGCCTGCCGCAGAATTTTGGCGGAGGATATAATCCGGGCACTGCCGTCGGTAATTCGGCTATCAATGGTCGTTTTATCGATAATCCAACCGGCGCGTCGGTTCCCAATCTGCGTGGTCTGGGGCCTGGATCGACTCTCACACTCATCGATGGTCATCGAATGGCCTCCGGTTTATCGGAAGGCGGCGCCGATATATCTTCGATTCCGTTAGATGCGATCGAACGAATCGAAGTCGTTACTGACAGCGCATCGTCGATATATGGTTCGGACGCGGTGGCTGGCGTCGTGAATGTCATTCTGAAGAGAAATTACGACGGTGCAAAAACCGGTATTTCCTACGGGCTGGCGACGGAGGGCGGCGCCACGTTGAAGCGCGCAAGTCAGCTCCTAGGAACTACGTGGGACAGTGGCAGCATCACGGTGGCCTATGAGCATACGCAACAAGCGCTGGTGGATGCCAGGGATCGCGCCTTCACCTCGTCTTCGCTCGATCCTTATACGCTGTTGCCGCAGACCCGAAGCAATACGGTGACCGTATCGGCGACGCAAGATATCTCAGCACAGGCGTCCGCGTTCCTGGATGGCCTTGTTGTCGCGAGAGACGCGAACAGCTTTTACTCATACGGCGGCGGCATAGCTCCCTTCGATAGTCCAGCTACCCTGCGCAAATACGCGGTCGCGACGGGTGTTGACGTCAACCTCTGGAACGACTGGAAATTGTCGGCCTTCGGTAATGCCGCGGAAGATGCTACCGTAACAAATGGCGGGAACCTTGGGGGCGCCTCCTTTCCGGCGAGCGATGAGCGCGCATTGGGAAGCCTGCGCGACATCGAGATCAATGCCAATGGGAGGGCCCTGACCTTGCCTAGCGGTCCGGTGCGCCTCGCGGTGGGTGCCGGATATCGAAGAGAAGGATTCACCGATGCGGGCGGCACTACCGGCGGGCCTTACACATCTCGAGAGGGTGGTGGCCGCAACATCCGTTATGCCTTTGGCGAAGTATCCATTCCCATAGTTGCGCGTTCGCAGGAGCCCGGGCTGAATTCGCTGGACTTGATTCTCAGCGCTCGGGACGAGCGATATTCGGATTTTGGCAGCAAGACTGTTCCGAAAGTCGGGCTCGTGTACGTGCCGATGACATCCGTGAAGCTTCGTGCAACCTGGGGGCAGGCATTCAAGGCCCCAAGTTTGAGTGACATCGATTCGGGTCAGCAGTTGACAATCTTCGAATTTCCCAATCCAGCTTCTGCAACCGGGACCACTACTTCGATATTGAGGATCGGAGGCAACGCCGGCCTGACGCCGGAGACAGCGGATGCGTGGAGCGTGGGATTCGACTATCTGCCTCCGGAGAGCGAGACAATCAGTCTGTCTGGCACGTTGTTCGATATCAGGTACACCAATCGCATATCGCAGCTGGCGAATCCTTTTGCCGCGCTTACCGATCCTTCAAATGCCTTCTTCGTCACCCGTTCGCCGTCCCCGGCCGCCGTGCAGTCCCTATACAATTCCGTTCCGGCCGATTCGATTTTCAATGATTCGGGGGTCCCCTACAGTGCGGCGAGTATCGGCGCCATAGTCGACTATCGGTTGCTCAATGTGACGAGCCAAACGGCGCGCGGAGCTGATCTGACCGCAAGCTACAAGTTGGGTTCGAACTACAATAAAGCAGTTTTCTTCGCGAACGTGGCGTATCTCGATTTGACCGAACAGGAGACACCGCAGTCAGTCGGGCAAAGCTTGAGCGGTCTTTCGTTCTATCCCGCAAAATTCCGCTCGCGGGGCGGTGCGAGTTGGAAACCGGGATCTTGGGCGCTTACCGGCACGGTGAACTATCTTGGACGCGAGACCAACACTCAAGTGGAGCCCATACAGCGAGTGGGATCGTGGACGACCGTCGATGTCTCATTGACATATGCGCCGGTAATCTCGGGCAAGCTGTCCGGTTTACATTTCAGTTTGGCGGCAATCAATATTCTTGACCGGGATCCGCCTCGCGTACTCATTCCGCAAAATTTCAACGGGGCAAATCTCAATTACGATTCTTCAAACGCCAGTCCTCTCGGACGTTTTGTCAGTCTTTCGGTGTCGAAGCAATGGTAGCCCGCGGAATGCTATCGCCTTTGACAGGGTGGCTGAGTGCGCTCATGGCCTGCTCGATTGGAGCGTGTGGCTTCGAAGTTGAATGTGAGGCGGAGGTAGCGCACGCCAGCGGCCCATCAATAAGCATACCAGTGGCTACGGACTCGGCCGTCGAACGCGATATCACCTTGGAGGACATGGTTTCGTTCCGCGACGTGCATGAGCCGCGGCAGTCACCCAATGGTCGCTGGGTGGCGTTCCTGGTGAGACAGGCGTTTCGGTCATGCGACTGCTACAGAGTTGCATTATACGTCGTTGCATCTGAAGGACGAGATCGACCCCAGAAGCTGATCGAGCAGTCGACCATTACCCACCTGCAGTGGGCGCCGGACGGCGAATCGGTCACTTTTCTTTCGTCGGATAAGGGTTCGACACAGATCTGGCGTCTGGACTTGAAGACCCGTCGAGCGAGCGAGGTTCTAGCCCAATCGCCGAAAGAAGCATCGGCCAGTACGCAGGCTGTGCCCAAATCGCAGTCTCCAGGCGACGCTAAAATACTGGACTACGTCTGGGCACCGAACGGCGAGAATATCGCGTTGGTTGTCGATCCGCCAATCGATCCGTCGCAGGCGGCGGTCGCGGCAAGGGATGGGTTTCGCTACGACGAATCGACGATGGGCGCAAGGGATTTGATCGCAGGAGATTGGGCCGTTGCAAAACGGTCGACGCAACTGTGGCTTTATAATATCCGCGCGAAGCGGCAGCACTTGGTATGGACTACGTCCCATCGATGGTTGTCCAGAATCGAGGCCTTGTCGTGGTCGCCGAGCGGCAAGAGCCTTGCGTTCTTCTATTCCGGCGCAGACGGCGGCGAGGCGGATGAGATGGCCCTGGTCGATGCCGGTTCATTGTCAATATCGGTTCAAGGGACCGCTGGGGGAGATATCAGGTCTCCCGAAAGTGTCGCCTGGTCGCACGATGAGCGCGCCATTGCTTACTTGTCAAGTTCGGTGCGTAGCGCATATGTCTTGTATATTAGAAGCCTGATCGACCAGTCCGTAAGGAAAATAAGCGATCGGATAAGGCCCGGCGCATTGCCTTGGCTCCATTGGGACTCGGACCGTCACACGCTTCTATTCTTGTCGAACGGTATTGCGAATGACCGGCGAACTACAGGGCTTTACTCGCTTTCCGAAGGCGGAGGCGAGGAAACCAGGCTTACGGCTCTGACGGAGAAGGTGGAAGATTGCGGTGTCGTGTCGAAAGCCCAGATGGCGTGCGTCCGGCAGGGAGTCTCCACGGCGCCGACACCCGCCCTGATAAACACTGATAACGGCACCGCTCGAAGCATCGCGGAAGTCAATCCTGAATTCAAATCCATCAGGCTTCAACCCGTTCGAGAACTGCATTGGAAGAATGCCTATGGCGATGAAACTTCGGGCTTCCTGATTTTGCCCCGACGTGCGTCCGCGGAAGGTAGAGTGCCGCTGGTATTGATTGGCTACAATTTCTCCGGTGAATTTGTCACACGAGCGAGCGGTAATTTGACTACGTATCCGGCGCAGGCATTGGCCCGGGACGGAATAGCCGTGCTCCTGTTCAACCCGCCACGATATGAGGACTGGGAGGGACCCGACTTTGCGCGAGGATCGCGGGCGTTCGGTTACGGCCCATTATCGAGTATGCAGGCAATCATCAGCCTGCTGAACGCCGAGGGGCTCATCGACCCGAACCACGTCGGGATGATGGGTCATAGTCTGTCCGGCTTCTGGGCTCAACTCGCGATTACTCAGACGAATCTTCTGAGTGTCGTGGAATTGCACAATGGCGGGACTCTGTCGGAGCCGGGCATGTACTGGGAAGCAGGCATGAAACAGATACGAGAGGCCCAGGAGGAAATTATGGGTGGTCCCCCGTATGGTGACACGTATAAAAACTACCAGAGTGTCGCGTTCAGTCTCAACGCAAACCGCATTCGGGCACCCATACTGATGGAGTACGACGCAGAAGAGGCACTGGCCGCACTAGAGTATTACGCTGCCCTGCAGCATTACCATGTGCCTGTCGACTTCTTCGTATATCCCAACGATGGTCACGTCACCTCGCGCCCGGAACATCAATTGATTTCCTCGCAGAGAAATCTCGACTGGTTTGAATTCTGGCTGCTTGGTAGGGAAAACGACGCGTCATTGAAGGCCGATCAATACGCGCATTGGCGAAATCTCAAAGTTCTTGCGGATCAGAAGGCGAAATGAGCGGAGGTGACCGTACTTGCGACTCGCCGAATCGCCGAAGCCACGCTTCGATATAAAGTTTGACAAAGATGTCGCTAATCATGGCGGTGGATTTTACCAGTCGGTTTGCCAGCGCGTTTTCGACTTTCACGCGGTCGAGGAGACCACGTTGTACGAGAATGCCGTCTAGGAGGAATTCGCGCAAAAAAACCGCATTGTTGTCGACCACAGTTCTAGCCCATAAATCCGGACCCCCTTTCCCGGTTCTGCGATGAAGAACATCGGTTGGCAACACATCCGCAAACGCACTTCGAGCCACTGCTCGATCTTCGCCGTCTTTGCAATGCAAATAGCTTGGTATCCGGAGCGAAACTTCCGCGAGGAGCTGGGAAACCAGCGGCGAGATTAGGGTCGGGGCATTGTTGTCGGCGAAAGGCGAGTGGTACATCGGGGACGTGGCGACAATGAGACCGAAAAAGAGTCGCCCCGAGCCCGGAGCCAGGTTCCGAGCGCCCCGCATCCAGGGATGCAGCAGCCGGTCTCCTATATGTAGGTACTGCTCTTCGGCCGCCGACGAAGCGAATCCTAGGACCTGTTCGGAGTCTTGACACGATCTGAACCGCCGGCTGCGCCTTGCACCGAGATTGGCGTTGTCGTCAATATCGGCAGATTCCTGCCGCACCAACGCCAATGCTCGCCACACGGATTGCCTCGTCAGCAGCGCGTAGTCCATGACGTCGTGCAGGAATTCCCGTCCGTATCCGTTTTGTCGAACAGAGTCGACGAGCACACCAGGACTTGGCGCGCTGCCGAAAATGTTGTCGCCGAGTTCGCCGTTAAAGATCGCGGCAGCCGACAAGTCCTGCGCCAATCGCCCGTTGCGCACTTCTACATCAGGCGCGGAAATATTCAAGACAGGGCGCACGGTCAAGTTGCAGGCACGAAATAGCTCCAAGCTCAGATCTTCATTTCTCGAATGCTCTATGAGACGACAATCAACCGAGCGAGCCATACTTCGGGCGTAACGACGCTCGTCGCCAGGTCCCTTAGAGTAATAGGTAACGGCGGTAACCGTGGGCCGATGAGGAGATCGTTGGAGCGCGCCAAGCACGATCGACGAGTCCAATCCGCCCGATAGATTCATCAGGACATTGTCATATCCGGACGAGAGCGCATTGACGCTATCATCGACCGAGCGGCGAATGGCGGACGCGGCATCCTGGAAACGGTTTAGCGACCGCTCCTGCGCAAAATGCCGCGGATCCCAGTAGACATGGTAGCGGCAGCCAACCGGTGAACATTCAGCCGCTTCACCACATTCCAAATGCCGGATCTCGTTGATCGCCGTTTCCTGGGACAGGTAATCGCCGCCGACGACCTGCGCCACTATGCTATCCCAGTTGATCGACAGCGGTGTCAGCTTCAATGCGATGTAGTCTTGCAGACAGGAGAAGAAGATGTTGAATGTCCCGAGCTTGGCTTGATAACATGCCAAGGGGCTCATCGGACTGCGAAATACCACTGTCTCGGCGTTTTCCGCATAGTGCAATGCAGCTACGTAGTATCCCCAGTAGTCAGACACCAAGGATCGTCCCCTTGAACGAACAATCCTTTCCGACTGATCACGTGAAAAGCTGCGGATCGTGGAGTAGGAGGACTTCGCCGAGCCATCTTGTTCACCGAACGCTCTGCCAAGCACTGCCCCCGACCGCGGCTCTAGTCGGATTACGGAATCGGGCGGGCGTTGATTATCGATATAGGCAATGTAGAAGCCGCGACCGTCCGCGGCGGATCGCCAGTGGTCTGATGAATCAGCAAGTCTCGTGCGCACTTCGCTCATCGAGCGAACGTCCGATGCGCTCTCGGGGTTACCGGCGAGGATGAGGTAGCGGTACATGGGGAGTTAGGGGTGGTGTCCGATCTGCAGAATGGGCTTGAACAGTTGGATGTGCTCCGCGGTATCGTTTAAAACATAGGGGCCGAACTCGATCCACGCGTGTGCGGCGAAGGGCTTGGTCGATACGCCGATCACAAGAGTGCAGGCGACTTCATGCCTCGTGAGGAAACTGGCAAGCACGGCTGAGTCAAATAGACAATGCTTGGCGGCCGTGTAGAGCCATAGGCGCGTCCGAAGGAAGGAGGACATCAGCTTCGCTACTTCGTCTACGGTAATAGCTGCATTGCCGTGACGAATTAGGCGCCTCCCTCGATCGAGGTGTTCGAGGAGGGCTGCCAATTTCTTGTCTCCGATCCGTCTCCGCGCGTCGAACCAAGCGAATAAAAAGGCCGTGAGATCCCGGAATGGCACTCGTGGCTGGTTGCGTAGCCCGGCGTCGGATCGCAGTTCCACCAATGCAGTAGGTGAAAAGGGAGGTCTTCGGGGAAGCGGTTGCGTCACGAGTACACCGCGAGATAGGAGATCGGCAATCAGATTCCCGTCTGTCCGTTTTGAGATACATGCCGACGCGGGATTCGCTGCGGATGTTTCCGGCCAATTGGGAATCCTTTCGCGCAAATCGGGCAGATAGTCTGCATCAATGCCGATATAGGTGCCATTGAGGAGGTCAAGAATGACTGCGCCGTCTTCTACCTCGCAGCAATATGAATGCGCGGCCAAAAAATACGACGGGACCTCGTTATACACGGCTTCTCCGCACGATTAGACTGGGTGACCGAGGCGCGGGTTGTGCCGCGCCCCGGTCTGATCGCTTCAGCCCATGGGCTCCCGCAGCAAAATGAAGTCGGCGCTTCCATGCGGGTTGGCGTCTTGGGTTACTTCGATAACCTTTCCGAGTTCGATAATCATGACTGATCTCCTTGTGACAATGTGTTTCGAACGACTTGCTGTTTGCGACAGCCTCTTTAACCTGCTCGTGGACACCGCGATACGTCAACGTTTTTCGAGTGGCAATCGGAAACGGAACGGGCGTAAATCTTCAAGCGTGCGGGTTTGGTGAAGAACTCGACGGCGCGATCAATATCGCGTGCGCACGAAGGGAGCGCCGACAACTGATTGATTGGATTTGAGTTAGACGGGCCCATGTGGGCGCAGCGACGCTCGCGATTCCTGAGCAGGCGCGGATCATGGATGGTGTGAAGGAGTGCGTTGTCGCGGCGCATCGGAGTAGCCAATATTTTGGCCGACGAAAGCACTTGTTCGGAAGTTTTGCGCAAACTACGCATATTCACTGGCACTTGTTCGGTTGTTGCTTTGGCTCGGTTCGTGTAGTAATACTTGCTCGGCGCTGGTATTCAGCGGCAGGCCGCAGGGAGGCAGCCATGGCGAAATTCAATCTTCCACCGCTCAACGCGTTGCGTGCGTTCGAGGCCGCCGCGCGGCATCAGAGCATCAAGAAGGCATCCGGCGAGTTGCACGTTGCGGAAGCGGCGATCAGCCGGCACATCCAACATTTGGAACAGCAGATCGACCGCAAGCTGTTCAACCGCCAGAATCGGCGTTTGGTCTTGACCGATGCGGGACGCATAGCCCTCAGCGCCGTGACGCTCGGGTTCACGCAGATTCAGCGGGCGTTCGCGCTGCTGCGTACGACTCACGGCGAGGAGCGCCTCATCATCTCCGCTGACCCGGATTTTGCCGGCCTATGGCTCGTCCCGAGACTCACGGATTTCTATGCCAGTGTCCCCAATGCGCTGGTCGAAATACGCGCCGAAAAGACCTTCTTGGCGTTGCCGGACTCGGGCTTGAGATGTTCGATCCAATACTTCGCGGCGGGCAGCGACGTTGAAAATGGCGAGCTCCTGTTCAGGTCGCATCTCTTTCCGGTTTGCGCGAAGGAACTCGTGAAATCGTCACCGCTCAATTCGCCGGAGGATCTGCGGCATCACGTATTGCTGCATGACCGATCGATCGTCGAATGGGACGAGTACCTGCGGATGTGCTCGACCACGTTCGACCCGCGCCTGGAAATCGGGCCGATCTTCAACGAAAACTCGCTTTGCCTGGATGCCGCGGTTCGCGGACAGGGAGTGGCGATGGGCGATGATTTCCTGGCGGCGAGTCACTTGGCGGCGGGGCGTCTCATCAAGCCGTTCACGCAATCGATGTTGTCGAAGAACGCGTATTACTTTATCGCCTCGCCGGAGATGCTGGAAAACCCGCTATTGCGGGCGTTTCGCGATTGGCTATTTCAACGCATGGATGGCTTGCGCGCCAATTCCTGACTTGGCGGTAATCCCCGCTGTTATTTGTCGGCCCTGAGTGTCCTGCCCGGACCGAGGAAATTAATCCGACCTTCGTCGTTCGATTGACTAAAAGTCAATCGATGGGCAACAAAATGTCAGTTGAGTGTCGACGGCGTGTTTGGCACGCTCTCCGGGAGCGTTCTCTTACGGAAAGGAAAGGATTTATGGACACGGCCGTTGGCAATCGGGACATCGACGCCGTTCAGCAGGGCTTGCGTTCGGAGGCCAACGCGATCTACGACGGGTGTTTCACCCATCCGGCCGTCGAGGCGCTGCGAACTTTCAACCGGCATTGTTCGTCGCGGGCGATGACTCTCGATGAGCTTCGCCTGTTCTTTGCGAGTATGGCGGCGTTCAATCGTCACGCCATTGGCGGAATTGCCATCTTGGCGGGACGCGTGTCCGATGAGGTGCTGGCGCTTGCGCCGAGAACTGGCCACGAGATCGGTGCCCTCATTCTGGACGCCGCGGTGGATGAGTACGGGCTGCGCGAAACCGTCAACCACGTGGAACTGGCGCGGCGGTTCGCCGAGCATCTTGGGCTTTCGGCCGACGAAGTGGAGGCGCGGGACAACGCATGCGCCTCGGCGATCCAACTTGGCGACGCATTATTTGACTGGTATCGCAGCCAGCCGACGGGCTTCTCGTTGGGGGTCCACACCGCATCGGAGGTGACGAGCGTGAAGGAATTCATGTCATGGCATGATGTTTTTCTCAACTTCCCGCAGTACCGTCTGTCGCGCGACCAGCCGGAGTTCGAGTACATGCGGGCGCACTATGTCCATGAACCGGACCATATCCTGAACGCGAGCGTCTGTGTGGGCCGGTATCTGGATGTACTGCCGGCTCAGGGCCAGATGCTGCGGGAGGGCGCGCAAACCTATTTGGACTGCTATCGGCGCATGTTCGAGGAACTCGACACGCTGATCTTCAAGTGAACGGGCTGGTTGGTTCGGTGTGCCGCTCGAGGGCGCATCCGGCGCCGCTCGATGTGGCCGCGATGGTTGACGCGCGTCGCTACCCCATTCAGGGACGATCTTCCGCTGCCGTCCGATTTCGCGATGAGGCGCGTCGGCGATTCGACACCGACGGGGTCTGTGTGTTGGATGAGTTCCTCACGGCTGCCGCGGTCGTAGCGGTGTTGGACGACATCACGCCGCTGCTGGGTGGTGCCTATGCCAGCACGACGTATTCGACCGTTTACCTGCAGCCGGCGGACCATGCCTTTCCCCTCGGACACCCACGCCGTTCGGAACAGGTCACCCGCGTGGGAACCTTGGCCGAAGATCAATTGTCGGCCGGCTCGCTGCTGCGAAGGATTCACGAGTCCGCCGTCTTTCGGCAGCTCATTGCGGATATCGTCGGCGCGCGCACACTGCATGGATACGCCGACGGATTGACCTCGGTGAACGTCCTCGTGTTTGGAGCGGGCGATGAGCTGGGCTGGCATTTCGACGAGGCCGAATATGCGGTCACCCTCCTGCTGAGACCCGCGGCGGTCGGCGGTGCGTTCGAATACGTCCCCAATCTGCGTTCGGACGAGCGGGAAAACTACCCGGACGTGCAGGAGATATTGACCGGCGGCGGCGTTCCGCGCGAGCTCGACCACCCGCACGCGGGGTGCCTCGTGTTCTTCCGGGGCCGGCACTCCCTGCATCGAGTCACCGCGGTGCGTTCCGGCGGCCCGCGGATCGCGGCCGTCCTCAGTTATGACTCCGAACCCGGCGTGCGGCTGTCCGAGCATGATCGAGACCTCTTCTTCGGGCGGATCGACTGATGCGCTTGCCGTCGTTGCGGGCGGGGGACGAGCGAGTCCGCTTTCTGCGGCGGTCGGCCGAGGATCCGTTGTCGCATGACGGCCCGAATGTCATCCGCAATCTTCGCAGGTCCCCGAAGAAGATCGCGTCGCTGTATGTGTACGATGAGAGGGGAACGCGACTCTACGAGCAGCAGTGCAAGACACCGGAATACTACCTGCGGCGCGTCGAGGCACAGCTGCTGCGCGCACATGCGCGAGAGATCGTCGAGCTGTGCGGACTCCTACCCATTGTCGAACTGGGGGCGGGGACGGCCGAGAAGACCGGACTCCTGCTCGCCGAATACGCCAGGCGGGGCACGCGATGCGACTACTATCCGGTCGATCTCGATACCGAAACGTTGCTCGTCGCCGCCCACCGGCTCGCTGCGGACTTTCCGCACCTCTGGGTTCACTGCGTCGGGGCAAGCTATCGGGAGGCGCTGCCCATGCTGCCGGCGTTCCCTCGAGGCCAGTTGTTCCTGTTTCTGGGGAGCGCATTCGGCAATCTCGAGAACCTTGAAATCGATGACCTGCTATCCCATCTGTTCCGTCACAGTGCGGCGGGGGATTACGTGTTGCTGGCGGCCGATCTCGAGAAAGACGCGGCCTCGATCGAGCGCGCCTATCACGACTCGGCGGGCTACGGTGCCCAGTCGACACTCAATATGCTGAGTCACCTGAACCGCCGCTACGGCGGCAATTTCAGGGTCGAGCAGTTTGGTTATCGGTCGGTCTACGACGCCACGGCCAAGAGAAACGAGGTTCACATCGAAAGCCTCACGGACCAAACCGTGACGCTTGCCCAACTCGGATTCACGGTGACCTTCGTCCGCTCGGAACTGATCGAGGCGGAAGTCATGTGGAAGTTCGATCCCGATGATCTTGGCGCGATGTGGGCGCGGGCCGGGTTTACGATGGCCCGCCGTTGGATCGACCCGGTGTTCCGTTACGGCTTGTTTTTATTGCGGCGTCGGTGACCTTGACCGTCGGTATGCTGAATTCCTCCGATCACATCATTCATCTCACATTACGCGGTCGCCACTCGCAGGCGCTGGTTCGGGATGACGAGGATTGGGCCGCGCTTGCCGCGGCGGCCGAGCGCATGCTTTTCTGGTGCGGCGGGTTCATTCACGGCTGCCGGTGTGAAGGGCCGGAAATGCACTTCGCGTTGGAGTTGGCGCAAGCGTCCATCGGCTCCACGGTTCGGCATCTGTCCGGCGCCTACGCCGGTCATTTGCGCAAACGCTACGGATGGCCGGAGGGAATTTTCAAGCACTACATCGGCGTGGCGCTGGATGCGGAGCTGTATCTCGACGAGCTGGTGATCTGGCTGCATCGTGCCCCGCATACGAGTGCGAACTGGACGGCCGACTTGGCCTACCGGACGCCGAATTCAATGCCGTGGATCACCACGTCGCGCGTTCAGGAGGCGTTGGGCGGCTACGGGATCGCGGCCTATCGACGACGCCAGGTAGAACCGATGGCGCACGACATCATTGCCGCGCTGACGCGAGGACGTTCGCTGAGGTCACTCGCCGCCGGCCCGTTGGCCGGCCGACAAGGCCCGCAGCCCAGCGCGTTGCACCCGCCATGGCTCGTCGCGGTCGCGCGGGCCGTTGCCCACCATGGCGGCGTCTCATACAACGAGATGACCTCGAACTCGCGCACACAGGCAGCGAGCACGGCGAGAGCCATCGTCGCGGTGCTGGCGACCCGTCGGGGCGCCTCGGTGGCCGATGTGTCGAGATTATTCGGTCGAAGTCGCTCGACGCTGATCGAGCAAGCCGAGCACTTTCGACTGACGCGGCCGCAGGTGTTCGACGAAGCCGCACGGCTGCTCGCTGCCGCCCATGATGGGGAGGGCGACCGCGGCAGGGCGATGCAAGTTCGCGCTAGTGCTAGTGGTAGAAGGCCTTGGCAAGCGGCATGTAGAAGTCCTCCTTGACCTTATCGCGCAATAAAAGGCGCTGCAGCGTCAGCGAGTCCAGAGCATTGATGGACTGGGTCACCAGTTGCCGCGCGAGGCGCGCAACATCGGGATAGTAGGGCCCGTCGACGGCGTCGTCATCGTATTCCATCGAATTGGCGAGACAGCCCAACACCGACGCGGCCTTGGACAGATTGTCGCGCTCCATCTCGATGGCCTCGTGCAGGGCCTCGGGGACGGGTACGCCGTAAACGTGATCCGCGGAGCTCGACTCGTCTGCCGCGCCGGCATCGACGCGATTGCGCTTCGACTCACGAGTCCGCTCAGTCCGCTTCGAATCAGTCTGTCGCGTAGCCATGGACACCTCGCTGCAGCGGACGCGAACGGCGCCCTGCTCATGGTTGATGGATGCGTAAACATAGCATACAGTGCGATGACTGTATATAAAAACAGTGCCTGTTTTATGACGAATGGGTGCGCATCCGGCATGGGCAGCGCGGATGATCGTTTGGCGGGTTCGCCGGAACACAACGCGCGGACTGCATTGCCCCCAATCGGCGCGAATACCTGCGGCGTTGATCCTGGAGAATGGTAAGTTCACGCCATCAGCCCGCGCCGGTAATTTTTTCGCATTCCTCGGCTCGCGCCCTGGTGGATCACCCGCGCAACGTACCCGACGATATTCTGCGCATGGTGGCCGGCAAGGGGGGCGTCGTGATGGCCAATTTCGCACCGGGCTATGTGTCCGCCGAGCGTAATCGCTGGGATGCGGACGACGCCGCAGAGCGTACCCGATTCAACAGTCCGCCCTACGTGGGCCTGTACATCGGACAACCGGAACGCGCCAAAGCCGCCATCGACGCGTGGGAGAAGGAGCATCCCCGGCCGTCGGCGACCCTCGCGCAGGTGGCGGATCACATCGAGCACATCCGTCAAGTCGCCGGTATCGAGCATGTCGGCCTCGGCTCGGATTTCGACGGCATCGAAGATGCGCCGGCGGGTCTCGAGGGAGTGAACCGATATCCGGCCCTGCTCATCGAGCTGATTCGCCGCGGGTGGACCGATGCCGATATTGCCAAACTCGCGGGCGGCAATGTGCTGCGCGTGTTCGCCGAGACCGAACGCGTGGCGGCGAAATTGCAGGGCGTCTCCCATTGATGACAGTCTGTAGTAACGCATGGTCGGAAGAAAGCCGGTAGGTCAGGCGAAGGAATATCTCATGCGGAAGATCCAAGATTGCGTGGGGGCGGCGCAAACCGATCGTAAATGCGGGATACTCTGCACGCTGGCAAATTGGCATCCCATGTCGTTATGGGTATCCAGTCATATCCGAAAGGGGGCTTGAAGTGAACCATCCCGTTATTTCTTTACAGTCGCCGCATACCTTCTTCATCGGCGGAACCTGGTCGAAGCCGCATACCGAGCGCAAGCTGTCGGTCGTCTCGCCCGTCACCGAAGAGGAGTTCATGACGGTGGCCGAAGCGGGCGAGCGGGACGTGGACGATGCGGTAGCGGCGGCGCGAACCGCGTTCGATAGCGGCGAATGGCCGCGTCTCGGCGGTGCGGAGCGTGGCCGCGTGCTGCTGAAAATCGGCGCGGCGCTGCAAGCGCGTCTGCCGGAACTCGCCAATGCCTGGACCGCCCAGGTGGGCGCGCCGATCTCGCTGACGAAGTACGCCGTGGGCCAGGCGCCGATGTTGTTCAACTATTACGGCGACCTCATCAGCAGCTACCGACTGATCGACGAGCGCACGCGGGATGACGGCCGCATGGCTCGGATCGTTCGCGAGCCGGTCGGCGTCGTGGCAGCGATTACGCCGTGGAACGCTCCGCTGGTTCTGTTGTGCTACAAGGTCGCCGCGGCGCTGGCGGCCGGTTGCACCGTGGTGGCCAAGCCGTCGCCGGAGACGCCGATCGATGCCTATCTGCTCGCGGAATGCATGCAGGCCGCGGGCTTGCCGCCGGGAGTGTTCAACGTGGTGCCCGCGGGTCGGGAAGTGGGGGATTACCTCATCCGACATCCGGGCGTCGACAAGATCAGTTTCACGGGCAGCACCGCGGCTGGAAAACACATCGCCGGCGTGGCGGCTCAGCGCCTCACGCGAACCAGTTTCGAACTCGGTGGAAAATCGGCGGCAGTGGTGCTGCCGTCGGCGAACGTCGAACAGATGCTTCAGAGCGTGGTGCCGTACTCCATGCCCATCACGGGCCAGGTATGTTTCTCGCTCACGCGCATTCTGGTGCCGCGCTCGCGCGAGCAAGAGATCCTCGACGCCTACACTTCTGCGGTGAAACAGGTGCGCGTGGGCGATCCGTTCGATGCCGCCACGCAAATGGGCCCGCTCGCCATGGACCGCCAACTGCAACGGGTGCGAGGTTACATCGAGACCGGCAAGCGCGAGGGCGCTCGCCTCGTGTTGGGCGGCGGCCGTCCGCAGGGATTCTCACGCGGCTATTTCATCGAGCCCACGGTGTTTGCCGGCGTCGACAGCCGCATGACCATCGCGCAGGAGGAGATCTTCGGGCCGGTGGTCTCGGTCATCGCCTACGACACGCTCGATGAGGCGGTGGACATCGCCAACGGCACGCGCTACGGATTGCACGGCGCGGTCTACACTTCCGATCCGGAAGAGGGCTTCGCCGTGGCGCGGCGCATCCGCTCCGGCAGCGTGACCGTCAACGGTCTGATCGTGGATCCGAAGATGCCGTTCGGCGGCTTCAAGGAATCCGGACTCGGGCGCGAAGGCGGTATCGAGGGCCTCGATCCTTACTTCGAGTTGAAGACGGTGTACTTCGCCTGACGCGCGAATCGCCGGCACGGCGACGTTGACTGCCGCGTTCACTTACGTAATTCAGTCGGACCGAGCACATCACTCGGTAAGGTCGATCCGCGGCCTCGGCCTCATGCGGCCCATACCGAGGCGGAGTCGGGGCTTTGGAGGCTTGCGTCGATCCAGTCGCGCCTTACGGGCGTGTCTGCGCCGGCGGCAGCCAACAGAAGGGCATGCCGTGGTTTCCGGCGGAAATGTTCAAGGACGGCGCTCGTGCCGAGGCGATGGGCCGTTCGGTCCGACCGAGCGGCAATCTCCAATACCTCGCCGAATGCGCCGACGGCATGTCGGGCTCGCTTGGCCGTGTCATCCATGCAGGCATCCGCCACCACGACGATCCACAACGAGTGGCGCCAACCGGAATAATCGTTGGCCGCGAATAGGCTGAAGATGCATTGCGCGATCGCGCCGGCCTGATTCCGCGCGGGTATGACGACGCCGACCGCCTCGATTCTCGATGGGGTGCGAGGTACGTCGAGATGCGCGGCCGTGCTCGATGTGAGAGGTGACATATATTCCGCTCCCGGGATTGACGGCTGAACTCCAACCCATGATTGCAGTCAACCCATAAAATTCCCGTAAAAAGCGCAACGCCATCGGTGCAGAGATAACTGAGTCTGCCGTATTTACGACATTTTTATTGTTCCCTCCCTATCCTCTCCTTCGCGTGCCCAGCGAGGCGATTCACCGCCGGAGGTCCTTGACGTGGCGATCCAAGATTACGCGAGATCCATTGCGGCCACTAAAACGGTTTCGAAGGATCAGGTATTTCGATTTCTGGAGATGCAGTTCGCTCGTGCGGATAGAAACCATGACGGTGAGTTGGATGCCGATGAGCTTGCGCTCTTCGTGCACGCGGTCTCGTGTCCGGACTCGGACCAACGGTAGTTACCCGAAGACTGCGCATGAGGTCTCACGTGAACAGCCTCCGTTTTGAATCGCGCGAACGCGGGGAAGTCGATATACGAGAACTGCTGGGGCGCGCCCGACTGATGGAGGAACTGCTGGAAGATGGCGTGTACCTCGCTCTTCCGATGGGCGCTTGCGACACCGATATGCTCGCATATCTCGGCGGCGGAACTCCCGTGGGTACCCTGGAGGCGGTCCCCGTCAAGATCGTGTCTTCGAGCTTTGCTGCTCTTTCGAACGACCTCGAAGGCTTGAGCGCGCCGGGTCTCCTCATTGCGCTCGTGTCGGGGGCTCGTAATGCTGAGCGGGTGCGTACCTTCGCTTTGACGGCCGCCGAGCTCACCGTCCTGAAAATGATTGAGATCATAGGACGCGCAAGTCCGGCGCAATCCGGCAGAACGTCCGATCAGGGTTCTTCGCCGGAGTGGCTGCTGCAGAAGGCGCTCGAGCCCTTCGCCATGTCGCGGGGAAAATGGCGAACTAAAATAGCGGCCATCCTGGAGGGGCAGGCCGCATGAATGGCACTCTCAATTACGCGCGCCAGATCAGTCTGGCCCTGCTGGTCGTTACGACATTGAACTACGGCCACTGCCGGATGGATTATGCCGGGACCGCTCCGAACTCGTTGGGACTGATTCGGCTGGGTCGTGATATCAGCCGGCGAGCCTCGAAAGGTGAAATACTCGAAAGCCCGGGTGCCTCGGCCTTGCGTACCGGGCAGCCTGGGCACTCGTAATGGGAGATTGAGCGGCATTGTTGATAATTCTCAGAACATTGCTGTTGTTTGTAGCGACGGCGCTGGCGGAGATAATAGGTTGTTATCTCCCCTACCTTTTTCTGCGCAGGCAGGGGTCTGCATGGCTTCTCGTGCCCGCCGCCCTCAGTTTGACGGTTTTCTCCTGGCTGCTCACGCTGCACCCCGCGGCAGCGGGGCGCGTATATGCCGCCTACGGCGGGGTGTATGTCGCGGTGGCGCTGATGTGGCTTTGGAAAGTGGACCGAGTCTCCCTGACGGCTTGGGACTTCGTGGGAGCGATGGTCATGGCCACCGGTGCGGGAATCATAGTCTGGGGCGGCCGGCGCGCGTCGCTCGCGTAGCGGACGGGGCCTGGCGGCCAGCGGGCCGTCCGGCGATGGACGCCTCTGCGCAGCGCCCTGAGATGCGGACCTGCGGTTACGTCGAATTATTTGCAGCTTTTTTATGCGCTGCGCCTTTAGACTCAGTACATTCTATGAATACTACATTCGTCCGCGCCCGTGAAATCAGCCTGGCATTGCTGGTCAGCGGCGTGGTCGCGCAGCAGCGTGCACCGGCGGATCCTCGCCGTCAGGCGACCGGTTCTTGCCGATTGCTGCGGTTAGGGCGCGAATTGATCCGGGCGGCGCGAGCCGCGGGCCGATCGCCTCCTGTAGCCTCCGGACGGTAGGTCGTCTGACGGAAGACCGCATCGTGAGCCGCAGGCCCGGTTGGTGGCGGGCGATGTCGCGCGAACGTTCGGTGCAATCGGTGGGGTATGCTCCACGCGCAGGCAAAGGGCCCCAGACAATGGATGGATCATCGGATGGCCAGGCACCAAAGCGTCGGCTCTTGCGCCGTGTCTATGATCGCTGCACGGCGATGGCGATCGTTGCGGCGGCTGTCGACGCGGATCTGGTGATCGTTACGCGGTCGCGAAACCGGGCGAACCCCACCCCGAGCGGCGAGCGTGCGATGCGAAGCGCCGGCCGCCCCGATCATCTGCGCCGCTATGGGGCAGCCTTCGGATTGACCTGCTTATGTACGCTCATCGGTTGGCCGATGACCAGCCGTTTCGAGCTGATCGACATCGTGATGGTGTATCTGCTGGGAACGACGCTTGCGGCCCTGCGGATCGGGCGAGGCCCTGCGCTCTTTACGTCGATTGCGAACATCGCAACCTTCGACTACTTCTTCGTCCCACCCCGCTTCACGTTGCGGGTCGCCGATCCTCACTATATGGTGACGTTCGGTGTGATGCTGGGGGTCGCACTCATCATTGCCGATCTGGTATCGGCTGTTCGCCTTCAGACGGTTGCCGCCGCAGACCGGGAGGGAAGGACGGCCACGCTGTATGCCATGACACGCGAATTGGCGATTACACGAGACGCAGCCGCGATGGCCGCGATTGCGCAGCGGCATATCGCCGACGCCTGCCGGTGCAGCGTCACGGTGCTGGTCAGCGATGGCCGGGGCGGTTTCGAACCGCCCGGACCCGCGCCAACGGGCCCGGCAAACCCCGCGATATGCCGCTGGGTTCTGCAGCATCAAAAGCGGGCGGGTCTGGGATCCGAGGCATTTGGCAATGACCCCAGTGTTTATTTGCCCCTCATCGGCAGCGAGCAGGCGCAGGGCGTCCTCGTGGTGGGGCCATTGCAGCCCGACAGTACCGTGATCGCCGAGCAGAATCGACTTTTGGAGAATCTGGCGAGCCAGCTCGCGCAGGGTTTGGAACGGGTGCGACTGGGCGAGCAAGCCGAGGCGGCGCATCTGGGTGCCGAGCGCGCCGCGCTGCGCAATACGCTGCTTGCGTCTATTTCCCATGACTTGCGGACACCGCTGGCCGCGATTGCCGGTGCCGGCAGCCTGATTTCTCAACGGGGCTTTACTCTGGATGACGATCGCCGCGCGACGCTCGGCCGATTGATCGAGGGAAAAGCCCGCGAGATGACCGAGCTTTTGTCGAATGTGCTCGATCTGGTCAGGCTCGAAGCGGGCGCTCTGTCGTTGAAATGCGAGTGGCAGTCGCTCGAAGACTTGATCGGTCTTACGCTCAATCGCAGCGGCGAGCGGCTCGCCGGATGGGATGTCGCGATCGATTTGCCCGGCGACTTTCCGATGCTGTGGGTGGAGGACGGATTGATCGTGCAGCTTCTGGGCAATCTCCTCGACAACTGTGCGAAGTATGCGGCCGGCGGCAAGCGGCTGATCATCGCTGCACGCTTGGTGAAAGGCGCGGTTTCAATCAGCGTCGAAGACAATGGCAGCGGATTCCCGGCCGGCGATCCGGAACGTCTGTTCGACAAGTTCGAGCGCGGCACGGGCGAGAGCAACGTCGCCGGCGTAGGTCTTGGGCTTGCGATATGCCGCGCGGTCGCCCGGCTGCACGGTGGAGATATCCATGCGGTGTCCGTGGCTTCCGGCGGCGCGCGCTTTGAGATCATTCTGCCTTTGACCCAGGCGTTCGATGAGCCGTTGGCGGATCCCGATGACTGAAGCCATGCACCTCGTATTGATCATCGAAGACGATCAGGCGATCCAGCACGTTCTTCGCATGTTGTTCGAGGGAAATGCGTTCAGGGTGGTGGTGGCGCAGTCCGCGGCTCAAGGAGAACATTATGCGAGACTGCATCGGCCGGATATCGTCATCGTGGACTTGGGGCTGCCTGACCGGGATGGGCTGACCGTGATCGCCGCGATTCGCCTGTGGTCGCCGGTGCCGATTCTCGTCCTGTCGGCGCGTGCGGTGGAAGCACAACGTCTCGCGGCGTTCGATCAGGGGGCCGACGACTACGTCGGCAAGCCCTTCAGTGCGCCCGAGTTGATCGCCAGGGTGCGGGCGGCCTCGAGACGGCATGTTCGCGGCGATCTGCCCATGGGCAGACTGGAGTTGGGCGAGATCGTGGTGGATCTCGGCAGGCGGGTCGCCCATCACCGCGACAAGGGGGAAATTCGCTTGACGCCCACCGAACATCGCATATTGGAGACCCTGACGAGACATCGTGAGCGTATCGTCAAGCACGCGGATATCATCAAGGAGGTCTGGGGGCCGACACGCGGCGACGCGCGTTCGCTACGAGTCTATATTCGCAGCTTGCGCGGCAAGCTGGAAAAGGATCCCTGTCGGCCGCAGCACATTCTCACCGAACTGGGCGTGGGTTACCGGCTCGTCGTGAACTGCGACTCGGCGGTCGAGGAGTGAAAGGGGGCCGCAGGCCCGCCATCGGCCTCGCAGCGAGGCTACGGGGGCAGTCCGCCTGCCTGCGCCGGGTCGGACGGGCCCAGGGCGGCGGATTGCGGCGTCCGGTGCCACCAGCCGCCGCCCAGCGCCTGGAATAGCGCTACGGTATCGGCGTACCGTGCGGCTTCGGCTTGAATTCGGTTGAGTACGGCGTTCTGGTAGGCCGTCTCCGCGCCGAGCAGGGTCAGATAGTTGATATACCCCAGCTGCATTTGCCGGAGCGTGAGGTCATAGGCAATCTTGGCGGCGTCCTCCGCGGCAACGTTCGCGGCGAACGCATCGGCATCGGACAAGGACGCATGCAGGGTATCGGCAACGTTTTGATATGCCGCGATGACGGTCCCCTGGTATTGCGCCGCGGCCTGCTTGAGGGCTTGGGCAGCGGCGCGCTTTCGATGGAGCAACGTGCCTCCTTCAAAAATGGGCTGGGTGACATCGCCGACCAAGTTCCAAAAGGGACCGCCTGAGCGAAACATCCAAGCGAACTTATCTGCATTGCCCCCGTAGGAGCCGGTGATCGGAAACGTGGGCAGCATGGCGGCGACGGCCACGCCGACCTGTGCATTGGCGGAGTGAAGTTGCGCTTCTGCTTGGCGCACATCGGGACGCTGTTCGACGAGCTTCGCCGGTACGCTCAACGGTAACTCGGGCGGTAACCGTAACGCGTCCAGTTCGAATGTTTCCGACACCTCTTCATTCGGCAGATGGCCAACGAGTGCGCGGATGAGATCCCGCGTCTGTTCAAATTGCTTCTGCAGGGGTGGCAATGCCGCTTTGGCCTGCGCCAACGCGGTTTCCTGGGCGGCGAGGTCGATGCGGGAAGCCTGTCCGAGACGGAATTGATGCGACAAGATGTCGAGCGACTTTTGATACGCCGCGATGATTCGCTGGGTTGCGGTCATCTGGGCTCGCAACGACGCTTCCTGTATCGCCGCGGCCACGACGTTGGAGGCAAGCGTTATGTACGTCGCCTCCAACGCGAATTGCTGCATCTCGCGCTGCGCCGCCAGCGACTCGACCTGACGCCGATTGCCGCCGAACACGTCCGGTACGAATCCGACGACGAGTTCTGCGGTCTGGAAGCTGTAATACAGGGGGGCGGTATACGGCGGGGTGGTCGGATTCTGCAAGGGGGGCAGCAAGTTATCGCCGTTACCCTGTACGCCGGGCGCCTGATCGTTGGTGAGGTTACCCGCAATTTTATGGCGCTCGGCCTGGTATGTGGCCCCGAGGCTGGGATAGTAAAATCCCTGCTGCGCCGAGACCAGTTCGTGCGCCTGAGCGAGGGCCGCCTGCGCCGCGGCAATATCGGGGTTGGACTTGAAGGCCTTGACGATGAGTGAATTGAGTGCGGGGGACTGGAACAGCTCCCACCATTCGAAAGGAATATCCCGAGCGGCGGCGAACTGCTGCGATTCGCCACCGTGACTGGGGGCTGAGGCCGTCGCCGGAATCGGCCGCGGCGAATAGCCGGCGTCCACGGGCGGTGACGGCCGGTGGAAGTCGGGCCCCACGGCGCAGCCCGATGCCAGCGCAGCGGCGGCCACGATTTCGATGGCGCGAGTCCATGAGAGGCGCATCGGGTTCATCGTGACGCCGTTTCCTTGCGATTCCACCAGCCGCCGCCCAGTGCCTGAAACAAGGCGACCGTGTCGCCATAGCGGGCGGCTTGTGCCTGCACACGGGCCAGGACGGTTTGCTCGTACGCCGTTTGCGCACCGAGCAGCGTCAGATAGGTGACGTAACCCAAATCCATCTGCCGCCGGGTGAGGTCGTAAGTCGTCCTTGCCGAGTTTTCGGCATCGACTTGGGCGGCGAGAGCGTCTGCGTCGGACAAGGAGACATGCAGCGTATCGGCAATATTCTGATAGGCCGCGATGACGGTGCTGCGATATTGGGCGGCGGCCTGCAGCAGCGCCGCATCGGCCGCGCGCTTCTGATGCATCAAGGTGAAGCCTTGGAACAAGGGCTGGCTGACATTTCCATAAACGCTCCAAAATGGCCCGCCGGCGTCGAACAATTGCGTGGCCTTGGTGGCGTTGGCGCCGACCTCGCCGGTGATGGTGAATTGCGGCAACATGGCCGCCAGCGCCGCGCCGACGTTCGCGTTCGCGCTGTGCATCTGCGCTTCGGCGGCGCGAATGTCCGGACGCTGCTCGACAATCTTGCCGGGCAGGCTCACCGGCAGTTCCGGCGGCAATTGCAGGGCATCGATTTCGAAGGTCGAGGTCTCACGATTGGGTAGCTCACCCACCAACGTGCGCAGCAGATCCCGGCTCTGCTCCAACTGCTTCTGCAAGACCGGTAACGCCGCCTCGTCTTGGGCGAGTTGCGCCTCCTGCGCCGCTAAGTCGATGCGCATCGCGTAGCCCAACTTGAATTGAGCGCGCAGGATTTGCAGTGCTTGACGGTCGCCGTCGATGATCTGCTGGGTGGCCCGGATCTGCGCACGCAGGGACGCTTCCTGGATTGCCGCACCGACCACATTCGAGGCGAGCGTGATGTAGGTGGCCTCCAGAGCGAAGCGCTGCGCATCGGCTTGCGCGCCCAAAGATTCCACCAGGCGCCGGTTGGCGCCGAATACGTCGGGCACGAAGCCCACCGTGAGCTCGGCCGTGTAGAACGTGTAATAGGACGGCAAGTTGCGGGGTGTGGCGTCGATCGATGCAGGATCTTCCGGAACCTGCGGCAGTTTATTCAGGCCGCTTCCTTGCACGCCGATGGTTGAACTGCCGTTGGTATTGCCTGAAACCTTGTGGCGCTCGGCCTGGTAGGTTGCGCCGACGGACGGATAAAAGAGCCCTTGTTGCGCGTACATGAGTTCCTGGGCCTGCGCCAGCGCTGCTTGGGCCGCCGCCACGGTGGGATTGGACGTGAAGGATTTCTCGATCAGCACGTTGAGCGCCGGGCACTGCAGCAGCTCCCACCATTCGAATGGGATATCGCGGCCTGCAACGAAGCGCTGGCGTTCTCCGCCATGGATGTCGGCCGCGGCGGTCGAGGTCGCCATCGCGGCCGGCGCGTAGCCCGCATTCGGCGGCGACGGGGCGTGCCAGCGAGGACCGACGGCACAACCGATCAGCGTGATGGCGACGATTGGCAGCGCCGTCGCGCCTAAACCCGAGATCCTCATATACCCCCATCGCCACAGGCAATTCAAGGCAGGAAGGACATCATGCACACCTGCCTGGGCACGCGATACTGTGGGAAAGCCCACTAGTCGCGGCTGCCGTACTACCCCATTGTCGAGCTCCAAGCACCCGTGGGGTGAGAAACTGGATTGTCTGCGGAGGTGCGTTTATGCGCGACTCGTTATCTACCCTATGGCGCTACGTCAACTTGGCACTGCGGCGACGCCTTGCCATAGCCGGCGCAGTACTGATTTTGATTACCGTCGTGGGCGTCGGCCATTTCAGCGCCAAGGCGGACACCTCGGCAACGAATCGGGCGGGTTCGAGCCCGAGCGCTGCACCGCAGGCCCCCGAGGAGGGCGTCGTCAACCTGTCGGACGCACAGCTTCAACTGGTGAAAATTGGCGCAGCCGAACAGCGCTCATTTCCGCTGGAACGAACTGCCGTGGGCAGCGTCGACTTCGATGAGGATATGGCCGCTCTGGTCTTCCCCCCGTATCAGGGTCGTATCACCAGTCTGTTTGTGAAGGTTGGCGAGAACGTCAAGCGGGGTCAGCCGCTGCTCACGATCGAGAGTCCCGATCTCATTCAAGCCGACTCCACGCTGATTTCGGCGGCCGCCGTGTTGGATTTGACCACTCACGTGCTGGAGCGCGCCCGGCAACTCTACCAGGTCGAGGGAATGGCGGAAAAAGACCTGCAGCAAGCGGTTTCAGACCAGCAGACCGCCGAAGGATCCTTGAAGGCCGCGCGCGACGCCGTGGCGGTGTTCGGTAAATCTGCGGCGGAAATCGAGCGGATCGTCAAGACCCGCACCATCGACCCGTATCTGGTCGTTCCAAGCCCGATCACCGGACGAGTGACCGCGCGTAACGCAGCGCCCGGCGATTTCGTTCAGCCCGGCAATCTGCCGGCGCCCTATTCGGTGGCCGATATCTCGCGCATGTGGGTGAACGCAAGCGTGACCGAGAGCGATATGCCGCTGGTGCACAAGGGTCAAGCCGTTCGCATGACGGTCATGGCGCTTCCCGGCCGCGTCCTTGAAGGACAAATCACGCTGGTGGGCGCGACCGTCGACGGTCAGCTGCACCGGGGCCTGGTGCGCGTCGAAATCACGGACGCGCGGCACGAACTCCTGCCCGGAATGTTTGCCTCGTTCGTCATCGTGACCGGCTCACCGGTGATCGCCGTGGCGCTTCCCGAAGAGGGCATCGTCCGTGAAGGCGACGGCTCGATGACGGCATGGTTTACCGCCGATCGCCACCGCTTCACCAGGCGGCCGGTCAAGATCGGCCTGCAGCACGACGGGTACGACCAGATCATCGACGGCGTGCAGGCGGGGGAGCAGGTCGTCACGAAGGGGGCGGTATTCCTCGCCAACCTGGCGAACGGCGGCGACTCTTGAGCCAAGTGTGCCGTGAATCATCTGGGCGTGTTCGGGGCTTTAAAGGCGGGTGTAGGAGTCGGATTCGGTGTTGAAGAGCATTCTCGCGTTCGGTCTGACGCGGCGGGCGATCGTCCTGCTGGGATTACTGGTATTCGTGGGAGGCGGCGCGGCGGCGTTCTACAAGCTCAATATCGAAGCGTATCCGAATCCCGCGCCGGTCATCCTCGAGATCACCGCGCAGGCCCCCGGTCTATCCGCGGAAGAGATGGAGCGCTATTACACCATTCCCATGGAGGTGGGCATCTATCCGACACCCGGAATCGCCAACATCCGGTCGACGTCATTTTACGGGCTCACGTTCTTGAGGGTGACGTTCAAGTATGGCGTCGATTACTATTTCGCCTATAACCAAACCCTCAACAGCATTCAGCAGAATGTCAACCTGCCTGCGAATCAACAGCCCCAGATCCAGCAGTCCAGCCTGATCGGCGAGGTGTACCGGTATACGGTCACCGGTCCGCCCAACTTCGGGACGACGAACCTGCGCACCGTGCAGGACTGGAACGTGCTGCGGCGTCTCTACACCGTGCCCGGCGTCGTCCAGGTCAATAGCTTCGGCGGCCCCACCAAGGAGCTCGAAGTGGAGGCGGACCCGGACAAGCTTCAGGCCTACGGCATGACGCTGCCGCAGTTGGTCACCGCGCTCGGCAATGCCAACGTCAACGTAGGCGGCCGTGAAATCGCCATCGGGCAGCAATCGGCGAACATTCGCGGCGTCGGCCTGATCGACGACGGCGGCACCTATGACCTGACCCAGGGCTATCGCGTCGAGGACGTCGAGAACGTGGTACTCGGCCAAGTCAACGGGACGCCGGTGTTGGTCAAGGACGTGGCGCGCTGCTATATGGGGAATGTGCCTCGCCTGGGTATCGTCGGCAAGGACCACGACGACGACGTTGCCATGGCGATCGTCGTCATGGGGCGTACCTCTCATACCAATGACGTCGTGCCGCGCATCGATCGTGAAATCGATATGTTGAACCACGATGGCACGCTGCCGCCCGGGGTGAAAGTCGTTCCCTTCTACGATCGAATGTCGCTGGTTGAGGTCACGACGCACACGGTGCTGCACAATCTCATTTTCGGCTGTCTCCTGGTCTTTATCATTCAATGGATATTCCTCGGCGATCTGCGCAGCGCCATCATCGTCAGCGCGAATATTCCCTTCGCATTGTTCTTTGCCATCATCATCCTCGTTCTGCAGGGCGAAGACGCCAACCTGCTGTCGCTCGGTGCGGTCGACTTCGGCATCATCGTCGATTCGGCGGTGATTCTCGTCGAGAATATTTTCCGCAAT
>PLAH01000106.1 GCA_003134045.1 Gammaproteobacteria bacterium | reverse complement strand
CCTTACGGGCGCTCAGCCATGAACGCCACCAGCATGGGATACGGCGTGCGGGCGCGCGAGCGCATGCCGTTCGCATGGGATGCCATCACCTTGGGGTTGGTGGCGGCATTGCTGTTGGTGGGCCTGGTGATGGTCACCTCGGCGTCCATGTCGGTGGCGGCGAAGGATCTGCACGATCCGTTCTACTTCATGGAGCGGCAGTTCGTCTTCGGCGCCTGCGGCCTGGTGCTGGCGTGGGTGGTGACTCGCGTGCCGGCGGAGCTGTGGGACCGCTACAGTCTGGCGTTGCTGCTGTTTGGCCTGACCATTCTGCTGCTGGTGCTGATCCCGGGCCTCGGCGCCAAGATCAACGGCGCACGTCGCTGGATGCGCATCGGGCCGATGAATTTCCAGGTGTCGGAACTCGCCAAAGTGCTGGTGCTGACCTGGGTGTGCAGCTACTGCGTGCGCAAGCGCGCGGAACTCGAGCAGACCTTCGCCGGCCTGATGAAGCCGGTCGGGCTGTTGATCGTGGCCGCCGTGCTGCTGTTGCTGGAGCCGGACTTCGGCGCGGCCACGGTGATGTTCGCCACCGGCTTCGCGGTGTTGTTCGTCGCCGGTGCGCGTTTGCGCTATGTCCTGTCGCTGCTGTCCATGGTGGCCGCGGCGTTCGCGTTGCTGGCGGTGATGTCGCCCTATCGCTTGAAGCGCCTCACCGTGTTCCTGCATCCCTGGGAGGATCCGTTCAACGGCGGCTTCCAGCTGACGCAATCGCTGATCGCCATCGGCCGCGGCGGCTGGTTCGGCGTCGGTCTCGGCAGCAGCATCCAAAAGCTCTTTTATCTGCCGGAGGCGCACACCGACTTCGTGTTCGCGGTGCTGGCGGAAGAGCTGGGACTGGTGGGCGTCATCGGCGTGATCGGTTTGTTCGTCGCTCTGGTGTGGCGGGCTTTCCAGATTTCCCGGATGGCGTCGCAGGCCGGGCTCAAGTTCCAGTCGTATGTGGCGTTGGCGTTCGGCATGTGGCTGGGCGTGCAGGCCATCGTCAATATCGGCGTCAACATGGGCGTGTTGCCCACCAAGGGCTTGACGCTGCCGCTGCTGAGCTATGGCCGCAGCAGCCTGATCGTGAGCCTGGCATGGCTCGGGGTGCTGCTGCGCATTTATCACGAAGTAAAGTGCACTTCGCGCTCGGCTGTGATGCGCATGCCGGGAGGGCCTCGATAATGTCCGCCAAGATCCGGCCTGGCAGAACATCACGCCGAGAGACCCCTAGCTCGGCCCTATTCATGACAACCGGTACAGACCTGGCCGACAGTGGCACGACCTCACGCAGAGAGACCCTCAGCTCGGTGCTCATCATGCCGGTCGGTACGGACTTGGCCAGCACCGGCACGACCTCACCCGACGCGACGCGCGGCTCGGCGGTGCTGGTCATGACGGCCGGTACGGGCAGGATCGACGCCGGTGTCACTGCCGGTAGGGGCGTCGGCGCGGCGGCAGATGGGGCGCAGGGCACATCTGCACCGGTACTCATCATGGCGGGCGGCACCGGCGGCCACGTGTTTCCGGCGCTGGCCGTGGCCAAGGTGCTGCGCGAGCGCGGTGTGCCGGTGGTGTGGCTGGGCGTCCCTGAGAGCATGGAATCGCGCCTGGTGCCGGCGAATGGCTTTCCGATCGAGTGGGTGCGCGTCAAAGGCATCCGCGGCAAGGGCCTGACGGCGTGGCTGATGGCGCCGCTGCGCATCGCGAACGCCGTGCTGCAGGCCCGGTCGGTGCTCAAGCGCGTGCGGCCGCGCGCGGTGCTGGGGGCGGGCGGCTATGTCAGCGGGCCGGGCGGCATTGCCGCGTGGCTGCTGCGAATTCCCTTGCTGATCCACGAACAGAATGCCATCCCGGGGCTCACGAATCGCTGGCTGGCGCGGCTGGCCGGCTCCGTGATGCAGGCCTTCCCCGGCAGCTTCGCGCCCGCCGTCCATGCACGCACCGTCGGCAACCCGGTGCGCGCCGACATTGCCGCCGTGGCGGCACCCGCGGTGCGGTTCGCCGGACGCACCGGCCGCGCACGGCTGCTGGTGTTCGGCGGCAGCCAGGGCGCGCAGCGTTTGAATGCCCTGGTGCCGAAGGCATTGTCGCGCCTCGACCCCGAGCGGCGGCCGCAGGTGCGACATCAGGCGGGCGAACGCGGCATCGACGCCGCGCGCGCGGCGTATGTGGACGCGCAGGTCGAGGCCGACGTGACGCCTTTCATCGACGACATGGCCGCCGCCTATGCGTGGGCCGACGTCGCGCTGTGCCGGGCCGGCGCCATGACCATCGCCGAGTTGCAGGCCGCGGGTTTGGGCGCGCTGCTCATCCCGCTGCCGGTGGCGACGGACGATCACCAGACCAAGAACGCCGCCGCCATGGTGAGCGTGGGTGCCGGCCGCGTGCTGCAGGAACGCGACATGACGGCGGAGAGTTTGAGCGCGTGCATCGCCGAACTCACGGCGGATCGCGGCCGGATGCTGGCCATGGCGCAGGCGGCGCGCGCCGCGCGGGTGATCGATGCGGCGGCGCAGGTGGCGGATCTGTGCATGGCCGCGGGAGCGCCGGCATGAGCGCGGGCCTGACACAGGGCATGAACGACCGGATGCGCCGCATTCACATCATCCACCTGGTCGGCATCGGCGGCAGCGGCATGGGCGGCATCGCCGAGGTGCTGCTGAACCTGGGCTATGAAGTGCAGGGCTCCGACTTGCGGCCGAACGCCGTGACCCAGCGTCTGGCGCGGCTCGGGGTCACGATTTTCATCGGCCATGCGGCCGAGCATCTGGGCCGCGCCGATGTGGTGGTGGTGTCGAGCGCGGTGAGCCGCGCGAACCCTGAAGTGGCCGCGGCGCTCGCCAATCGCGTGCCGGTGGTGCCGCGCGCCGAAATGCTCGGCGAGCTCATGCGTTTTCGCTACTCCGTGGCCGTTGCCGGCACGCATGGCAAGACCACCACCA
>PLAH01000113.1 GCA_003134045.1 Gammaproteobacteria bacterium | reverse complement strand
GCCAAGTGGCGCGCGGTGATCGACATCGGCGCGGGTATTCCGAGCCGTTATGCCATCGACGCCAACGCCGAGGCGCTCGCGCGCTACGCGGCCCTGTGCCAGGAAGCAAGCATCGTACCCATCGTCGAGCCCGAGGTATTGATGGATGGCGGCCACACCCTCGAACGCTGCGAGGAGGTCACCAACGCCGTGCTCGACCGGGTGTTCTCGCATCTGTTCGCCGCGCGCGTGCTGCTCGAGGGCATGGTGCTGAAGCCGAACATGGTCATCGCGGGCAAGAAGAGTGCCCAGAAAGCCTCGCCGGAACAGGTGGCCGAAGCCACGTTGCGGACGCTCAAGCGGCAGGTGCCGAGCGCGGTGCCGGGCATCGCGTTCCTCTCGGGCGGCCAGAGTCCCGCCGAAGCGACGCTGCACTTGAGCCTGATGAATGCGGCGGGCCCACTGCCGTGGCCGCTCACGTTCAGCTATGGACGGGCGCTGCAGGAGGATTCGCTCAACGCCTGGGGCGGAAAAACCGCCGGATTCGCGGCTGGGCAGAAGGCGTTGTCCGTGCGCGCCAAACTGAACAGTCTGGCGGCGGGCGGCAGGTACAAGAGTTCGATGGAAACCTCCGCGGCGTAAACGTCCGCGCTCATGTCGGGTCCCACGCCGCCGCCGGCGCGGGACCTGATCCGGCACCTCATTGAACCAAGCAGCCCCCATCGTCGAGATCCGCAATCTGGGTTACGCCATCGGCGGCCGTGCCATCTTCGAGGGTCTCGACATGTCCATTCCGCGCGGCCGCGTGACCGCCGTGATGGGACCGAGCGGCACGGGTAAGACCACGTTGCTGCGTCTCATCACCGGTCAGGCGCGTGCCGACAGCGGCAGCATCGATGTCGCCGGCGAGAACATGCGGACATTGAAGCGCGCCGGGTTGTACGTGCTGCGCAGGCGCATGGGAATGCTGTTTCAGAACGGCGCGCTGCTCACCGATTTGAGCGTCTTCGAGAACGTCGCGTTCCCGCTGCGCGAGCACACCGATTTGCCGGAGCGTCTGATCCACCATCTGGTGCTGACCAAGCTGCAGGCGGTGGGTCTGCGCGGTGCCGCCGAGCTCATGCCAGCGGAGTTGTCGGGCGGGATGAGCCGGCGCGTCGCCTTGGCGCGGGCCATCGTGATGGATCCGGAAATCCTGATCTACGACGAGCCGTTCGTCGGACTGGACCCCATCTCGATGGGCGTGATCCTGCGCCTCATACGTCGGCTGAACGATGTGCTCGGCCTCACCAGCATCGTGGTCTCGCACGACGTGCAGGAGATCTCGACGGTCGCCGACAACGTGTTCCTGCTGTCGGGCGGCAAGGTGGTGGCGCAGGGTACGCCGCAAGAACTCAAATGCTACCCGTCGGAGATCGTGCGGCAATTCGTGGGTGGTTTGGCCGATGGACCGGTTCCATTTCACTACCCAGCCCCCGATTATTTCGGCGAGTTGCTGGCGCGCGGCGAGGATCATTGAGCGTCTTAAGGGAGCTTTGGCAGAGTCTGGTCGACTCGCTGGTGGAATTGGGCGCCGTCGTGCGCTTCCTGCTGCGCCTCGTCATCTTCGTGCCGGGCGCGCTGCTGCGGTTCGATCTGATCGTCGCTCAGGTCTTCAATGCAGGCGCCCTGTCCCTGGTCATCATCATGCTGTCGGGATTGTTCGTCGGCATGGTGCTGGGCCTGCAGGGGTTTCAGCTGCTGGAGCGCTTCGGGTCCGAGGAAGCGCTGGGTACCGCGGCCGCCATCGGGTTGGTCAAGGAATTGGGGCCCGTGGTCACGGCATTGCTGTTCGCCGGGCGGGCGGGTACCGCGCTCGCCTCCGAACTCGGCTTGATGCGGGCCACGGACCAGCTGTCGGCCATGGAAATGATGGCGGTGGACCCCGTCAAGCGGGTGGTGGTGCCGCGTTTCCTGGGCGGCGTCATCGCAATGCCGCTGCTCGCGGCCATCTTCAGCTTGATCGGCATCTACGGCGCGCAGCTCATCGGCGTGCAGATCATGGGGGTCGACTCGGGTAGCTTCTGGTCGCAGATGCGCGCCGGCGTCGACCTGCGGGACATCAACGAGGGCATCGTGAAGAGCTGCATTTTCGGCGTGGCGTGCAGTTTGATCGCCGTCTATGAAGGTTACTATGCGACCCCCACCGCCGCGGGCGTGGGGCGGGCGACGACGCGCACGGTGGTCACGTCGGCCGTCGTCGTCCTATTCTTGGACTATTTGCTGACGGCAGCATTTCTGTAAGAGGATTTTTTATGCGCAGGTCAAGTACGTTGAATCTGGGAACCGGCACCTTCGTGGTGCTCGGATTCGCGGCGCTGTTCTTTTTGACGACGCAAACCACCAGCCGCGGCCTCTCGTTCGGCAGCGCGCCACACTACGATGTCACGGCAAAGTTCGACAATATCGGCGACCTGCGCGTGGGGGCGCCGGTGTCCATGTCGGGCGTCGAAATCGGCCGCGTGGTGAAAATCGATTTCGACAACAAGGAGTACAAGGCCGTGGTGCTCATGCGGCTCAACCAGAAGTACAACCAGATCCCGTCGGATAGCGACGCGAGCATTTACACGCAGGGGTTGCTCGGCGGCAAATTCATCGGCCTGACGGCCGGGGGCGCGGAAACTTATCTGAAGGACAAGGATCAAATCGATTTCACGCAGTCCGCTTTCGTGCTCGAGAATTTGATCGGCCAATTCCTCGCGAATTTCGCCAAGGGACAGACCGGTTCCCCCGCTCCCAAAACCGAGGCGCCGGCGCCCACGGAGAAAACGAAATGAATGCGAGCAATGTGACCTCGGCGAGGCGGCCGGCCATGGTGCGGGGCGCGTTGTCCCTCGCATTCGCATTGACCGCGGGGACCTTGAGCCTGGTGGCCGCTGCGCAGGCGCCGGCTCCCGCCACGGCGCCCAACACCTTGGGACCCGAACAGCTGGTCGAGAACTCGGCCAAGCGCATGCTGACGGAGCTGGATGCCAATCGCCCGATGTATGCGAAGGATCCGGCGAAGCTCGATTCGCTGGTGGCCACGGTGCTGCTGCCGAATTTCGACAGCGAGTACTCGGCGCGCCTGGTGTTGGGCCAGACCTGGCGCACCGCTAGCCCTGAGCAGCAGAAGCGCTTCGTCGACGCCTTCTATCATTCGCTGCTGCGTAACTATGGCGCGGCGCTGCTCAACTTCACCGCTGACCGGTTCGTCATCCTGCCGTACAAGGGCGATCCCGGCGATACCACGGCCACGGTCCGCACCGAGGTGAAGAGGTCCACCGGCGAGAAGGTTCCGGTGAACTTCAGCTTGCGCAAGACCGATGCCGGCTGGAAGGCTTGGGACGTCGTGATCGAAGGCATCTCCTACGTGAAGAGCTTCCGCACGGACTTCGCGGCGGAGATCCAGCAGAAGGGCCTGGACGAGGTCATCAACCGGCTGGAGGCGGACGGCAAGGTACGCGCCAACGGCATCGTGAGCGGTAGCAATTGACGATGGCTGGGGCAGGCGCAAGCGCGGGAGCGGCGTTCGAGACCGAAGAGGGCGGCCGCGCGCGGGTGTCCGGTCTCCTGGACTTCGACACGGTTACTCACCTGTTGCCCTTGGGCACTGCAGCAATCGAGCGGGGCGATGCGGCAGTGATCGATCTGGGCGGCGTGACGGGCTCCGACAGCGCCGGCCTCGCGCTCTTGATCGAGTGGCTGAGCGTCGCAAAAGCGGCGGCACACCCGGTGCGCTACGAGAATATGTCCCTGCAATTGAAGCAGCTGGCACGCCTGAGCGAAGTGGAAGAATTACTGGTCGCGGCGTGAACTCGTTGGAACCCGCAGCCGGTGTCCGCGCCGGCTGAGCGAGCGAGCACCCCGCCTAGGTGCGGATCACTCAGTGCGGCTTGCCGGGCGCCGCCGCCGGGTCGCGCTTGCTAGAGGTATCAGGCGCCGCATCGGCATCCGGATCGAGCAAGGGCTCCTCCGACACCTTGCCGTCGGATACGAGGTAGGCGCGCCGCTGCAGGTACGCATCGCGCACGAAGGCGTAGGGATCAAACGTGTTCTTCAGCGTCTCGTCGAGCGGCAGCAACGCGGCGCGCCGGTCGACGAGGTCCGGCAGATAGAGCCCGTACCTGATCCAATTGTTCTTGATGTACTGGCGCGGGTTCGTGTAGGTGTCGACCAGCCGAGCCGGCCCGTCGCGCAGGTCCGACGGCCCCAAGATCGGAATTTCGATGAACGGCCCGGCATGCACGCCCCATTTGCCCAGCGTTTGACCGAAATCCTCGTTATTGCGTGCAAGTCCCGCGGGCGTCGCGGGATCGAGGATGCCGGCGACACCCAGCGTGGTGTTCAACACGAAACGGCCGAGATCGTTGGCGGCCGCGAGGAATTTCCCCTGCAACGCATCGTTGACCATCACAGTGGGCGTTTCGAGATTGGCGAAAAAGTTGCTCACGCCGATGCGAATCGGTTCGGGGACCATCTTCACGTAGGTCTTGGCCACCGGCTTGGCGATCGCCCGGTCGAGCTTGTCGTTGAACTTGTAGACGCCGCGATTCCAGGATTCCCAGGGATCTTGCGGTGAGCGCGGGCTGTTCGGCGGCAGCGTGACACAGGCGCTCAGACCCGTCGCGACCATGATGGCGAGCGCGAGGCGCGCCAACCCCTCCTGAAGCATAGTGAATCTCTCTCTCGTCATGACGATCCCGCTACGATACAGGGTTCGTACGCCGCGGTGTTTGGTCAATGGCGGCCGTTACCGTCGCCGCTGTCGTCCGCCACCGTGTTCTTGCGGTTTTTGGGCATGGCGGCCTTGATTTCGTCGAGGCGCGCGCTGAAGCGCGCACGCTGGATGGGATCGAGGCCCGGCAGCGCCAGCGCCAGCTGGAGTTGCGTGGCGGACATCTTGAGGTCGCCGCTCATGACCCAGTAGAACGACATGTAGTAATACGAGTCGGCGAGGTCCCCGGCCGCGCTCGCCGCCTTGGCGATGAGCTTGGTTTGATCGGGCGATGGCTCGACGAAATTGAACAGATCGTCGAGCAGCAATTGGGCGCGCTTGTTGTCGCCGCTGTGCATCAGGGTCTCCGACAATCGAATCGTCACGGGCACGTTGCGCGGGAACAAGCCGAGCGCCTTGTCGAGCACCTGCTGCGATTCCTTGAGCTGGCCGTTCAACATGTACGCCTGGCCGAGAGCGCCGTAGAACTGAGTGACCTTGGGGTACTCATGCACCAGATTCTGCAAATCGGGGATGGCCGCGGCGGGGTTGCGCATGCCGATGTCGGCGATGTCCTTGCCGTAGCGCTCCTCCATGGTGAGTCCGGCGCCGTTCTTGACCAGGTTGGCATAGTACTCGTGGACCATGCGCGGATCGCCGACCAAGGATCGCAGCCGCTCGCGCACCAGCTTGTAGCCCAGGGAATCCTCGTGACGCACGCGTCCGATCTGCTCGGCGCGGTTGCGTGCCTCGGCGACGCGTTCGGCCGACAGCGGGTGATCGATCAGGAATTCCACCGCTTTCACCCGGTCGGGCGAGGGTGAGTTGCGTTCCAGTTCCTGGAAGAAACTGGCCATGCCCAACGGATCGTAGCCGGCGGTGGCCATGGTGCCGATGCCGATGCGATCGGCCTCGAATTCGTTGGCGCGCGTGTAATTGATCTGGTGCTGGATGGCGGCACCCTGGGTGGCCATGATGGCGCCCTCCATGGCGTCGGGGGATCCGCGGCCCGCCGTGGCGCCCAACAGAATGGCCGCCAGCATGGCCGCGGTGGCGACCAATCCCGCATGGCTCTGATCGATGAGCCCTCGCACCAGATGCCGCTGTGTGACGTGTGCGGTTTCGTGGGCCATCACCCCCGCGAGCTGGTTCTCGTTGCGGGTGGCCAGGATCAAGCCGCTGTTGATGGCGATGAAGCCCCCGGGCATGGCGAAGGCATTGATGACCGGATCGCGCACCACGAAGTAATAGAACTGGTGTTGCCCTTCCTCGGCGCGGCTCGACAAGCTGTGGCCGATCTCTTGGATGTAGGCGCTGACCTCGGGGTCCTCCATGACCACGCCGGTCTGACTCATCTGCCGGAACCAGCCGAGGCCCGCCTGATACTCGTCCTCGAGCGACACGGCCGCGTTCGCCGGGCTGCCCAATTCGGGCAGGTCCTGGTCCGTGGCGCTCAAGCTCACGCCCTGGGCCAGCCCCACGCTGGTGGCCGCGGTCATCGCGAAAGCGGTGACCAGAACCACCAAGGCGTTCCAGAATTTCATTCGGTCTCCATCGAAGCGATTGGAGTCCTGCGGGCTCGCAAAGTTCTATCAGGGGCGGCGCTGCCGCCAGCCGGCCTCGGTTCAAAGCATTTCGGACGCATAATCTGCCAAGCGCGAGCGTTCGCCGCGCACCAGCGTGATATGGCCTGAATATGTCCAGCCATGGAACCGATTGACCACATAGGTCAGTCCGGTCGTGGTCTCGGTCAGGTAGGGCGTATCGATCTGCGCAATGTTGCCCAGGCAGATCATCTTGGTGCCGGGGCCCGCGCGGGTCACCAGCGCCTTCATCTGCTTGGGCGTCAAGTTCTGGGCTTCATCGATGATGATGAACCGGTTCAGAAATGTGCGTCCGCGCATGAAATTCAAGGATCTGATCTTGATGCGATGACGCAGCAGATCGTTGGTCGCGCCGCGGCCCCAGGTGCCCCCCGCCTGGCTCTGGGTCAGGACTTCCAGGTTGTCCATGAGCGCCCCCATCCAGGGCTCCATTTTTTCCTCCTCCGTCCCCGGCAGGAAACCGATGTCCTCGCCGAGCGGAATGGTCACGCGGGTCATGATGATTTCGCTGAACCGATTGTGATCGAGGGTCTGAGCAAGGCCGGCCGCGAGCGTGAGCAGCGTCTTGCCCGTCCCGGCGGGCCCCAGGATGGTGACGAAGTCGATCTCCGGGTCCATCAGCAGATTGAGGGCGAGATTCTGCTCGCGGTTGCGCGAGGTCACTCCCCACACGTTGTTGCGTTCGGTACGGTAGTCCACCGTCAGCTCGAGCACGGCCGACTCGGCCTCGATCTTCCGCACGACGGCCTCGACGCCGTTCTCGCCGGCATCGTAGACGAATTGATTCGGCCGCCATTCGCGCACCAGGGGTCCGCGCACCCGATAGAAGGTCCTGCTCTGTTGCTGCCAGGACTCCATGCCCTTGCCATGCTTTTCCCAGAAATTGGCCGGCAATTGCTGCACGCCGCTGACCAGCAGATCCGCATCTTCGATGGTCTTGTCGCTGGAGTAATCTTCGGCCTGGACGCCCACGATGGCTGCCTTGATGCGCAGGTTGATGTCCTTCGACACCAGCGTTACCCGCGCGGCCGGGAATTTTTGCTGCAGCGCCAGCGTATTCGCCAAGATGGCATTGTCGGCGCCGTGCCCGGGCAGGCTGTCCGGCAGCACCGACTCGAGCAGCTGCGTCTGAAAGAACAGACGGCCCACGGGAGGCCGCTTGCCGTGGTTGATCGGCGCCGAGGCGGGCAGCGCCAGACCGCGGTCGATGTCCTTCTTGGTCGCATCGCGCATGATTTCATCGAGGAACCGGCTCACCTGCCGCACGTTGCGCGCCGATTCGGACAAGCCTTTCTTGCCGGCGTCCAACTCTTCCAGCACCGTCATGGGAATGTAGACATCGTGCTCCTCGAAGCGAAAAATCGCCGTCGGGTCGTGCATCAGCACGTTCGTGTCGAGCACGAAGATGCGGCGTTCCTGTTTACCGTGGCGCCCTCGAATGACCGTGGCGCCCGCGGTCCGCGACGCCTCGGTCACAGTGCTAGCACCGCGGCCAGGACCGCTTCCGCGTGGCCGTTTACCCGGACCTTGCGCCATTCCTCGCGCAGCACGCCCGTGGCGTCGATCAGGAAGGTGCTGCGTTCGATTCCCATGTACTTCTTGCCGTACATGCTTTTTTCCCGGATCACGTCGTAGAGTTTGCAGACCCGTTGCTCCGGATCGCTCAAGAGCTCGAATGGAAACGCCATTTTCGCCTTGAATTTCTCGTGCGAAGCGATGCTGTCCGCCGAAATGCCCAAGATCAGCGTCTTCGCCTTCTTGAACGCCGCGAAGTGGCTGGTGAAGCTTTCGCCCTCCTGCGTGCAGCCGGGCGTGTTGTCCTTCGGATAGAAATAAATCACCACGGATTTGCCGCCGGCAGCGGCGAGGGACCAGGTGCCGCCGGTGCCCTCCAGCGTGAACGGCGGCGCTTTCTTACCTATCACGATTTGGGTCATTGTGCGGTTCAACTCTTCACGGGTTCGAAGATGGCGTCCAGATTCAAATGATCGCAAAAGTCCATGAACTCCTCGCGCAGCACACCGATGTGCAGACGGCTCGGAACGTTCACGATCATTTGCACCGAGAACATCGGTGCGCCGGTGTGCGCGGCGGCGTAGGAGCGTGTGGAAAGCTCGGCGATGTCCACGCCGCGCTGCGAGAAGAAACCCGACAAGCCGGCGACGATGCCGGTCTGATCGAGGCACACGACGTCGATCGAGTAGGGCAGCATCTCGTTGCGCGCGGCGCGCTCCTCGGTGCGGCGCAACTGGATGTTCATGCCGGTCCCGTCGGCGAGTTTCTTGAACTCGCCCTCGAGCTTGGCGAGAGTGTGCCAGTTGCCGTTCACGAGCAGCAGCATCGCGAACTCGCTGCCCAACGCCATCATGCGGCTTTCGCTGATGCTGCCGCCGCAATCGGCGACGGCTTTGGAAAGTTCATGGACCATGCCGACGCGGTCGCCGCCGACCGCCGAAATCACAATATGTTGTTTCATCGTTGCAAATTCTACCGGATGGGCGCTTGCCTTAGGTGCATGTCGCCACTTAAGGTAGCGATATTTCCTGCGGAGTCTCCCCCATGTTTTCCGGATGCCTGGTAGCTATTGTCACGCCGATGACTGCCGACGGCGCGTTGGATTGGGCCGCCTGGGACCGGCTGCTGGATTTTCACCTCGAGGAGGGCACCGACGGCATCGTGGTCGCGGGCACCACCGGCGAGTCGCCGGTGCTCACCGACGAGGAAATCGAGGCGCTGACGCGGCGTGCGGTGGCCCGCTGCGGCGGCCGTACCAAGGTCATCGTGGGGGCCGGCACGCAGTCGACCGCCACCACAGTGGCGCGCACCCGTGCGTTTTCGACATTCGGCGCCGACGCCGTCATGCTGGTGACGCCATCTTACAACAGGCCGCCCCAGGAAGGCTTGTATCGCCACTTCGCGGCGGCGGCGGATGCCTCGGCGGTGCCCGTCGTCCTTTACAATGTCCCCAGCCGCACGGCGGTGGATCTGCTGCCGGCCACTGTCGCGCGCCTGGCCCGCCATCCCCGGATCGTGGCGGTCAAGGAGGCGAACACGCAGCCGGGCCGGGCGCGCGAGCTGATTGCCGCGGTACCCGCGGATTTTGACGTGCTCTCCGGCGACGATGCCACCGCCATCGATTTCATTCACGCCGGCGCGAAGGGCGTCATTTCGGTGACGGCCAATGTGGCGCCGCGGCGCCTGCGCGAGGCCTGCAGGGCCGCGCTCGACGGCGATTTTGCCAAAGCCCGAGCCATCGATGCCCATCTGCAGCCGCTGCACAAGGACCTGTTCGTCGAGGCCAACCCCATCCCCGTGAAGTGGGCGGTCGCGAGAATGGGCCTCATCGGGAACGCAATCCGCTTACCATTGGTCGAACTGGCGCCTGTACACCAGGAAACGGTTTTGCGCGCCATGCGTGCGGCCGGCGTTACCCTCGAGGACCAAGCAGCATGAGATTTGATCGATTCGTCGTTTTCGTTCCCCCAGCCCTGCTGCTGAGCGGCTGTTTCTCGCATATCGTGAGCCGCCTGAATCCGGACTGTCATACCCGCCAGGAATACCAGCAGGCGTCGCAGGTTGCGCCGCTGAAGGTGCCCGAGGGCCTGGATACGCCCAATACGCAGGGGGCGCTGGTCATTCCCACCGTGGAACTCTCGCCGCCGCCCCCCGGACCGAAGGATCAGTGCCTGGATCTGCCGCCGCGGTACAAGCCGGCGCCGCCGAACAAGGCCGCCAGCAGCGCCCCGGGCTGATCGCGGGCGGGATCTCGTTCGATTTGATAGCTGGGGCCCTCTCCGGTACCCTTGCGGCCGCGTAAGCATGGATGTCTTGGATTTCGAATGGAGAGGTGGCCGAGTGGTCGAAGGCGCTCGCCTGGAAAGTGAGTAACATCCCAAAAGGTGTTCGAGGGTTCGACAAAATCGCGTGAGCGATTTTGGACGTTGCAGCACAGCTGCAACGGTCCGGAGCAAAGCGGAGGACGAGCGGCGGCATCCGCCGCGAGCAATCCCTCCCGGCGGTTCGGAAGGAATGAGGTTTACGGAGAGGTGGCCGAGTGGTCGAAGGCGCGCCCCTGCTAAGGGCGTAAGGGTCAAAAGCCCTTCGAGGGTTCGAATCCCTCCCTCTCCGCCACACGGTGCGTCAATTCCCGTCGGTTTCGATCACTCAGTCGTGGCAGCAACGAAGCGGGGATTCGAACCCGAGATATGGAAAAGGGGGTTCGACAAAATCGCCGAAG
>PLAH01000143.1 GCA_003134045.1 Gammaproteobacteria bacterium | reverse complement strand
ACCGGCGTCGGCAAGACCGAAGTCACCCGTCAGCTGGCGATCGCCATGGGTGTGGAGTTCGTGCGCTTCGACATGTCGGAGTACATGGAACGGCATACCGTCTCGCGGCTGATCGGCGCGCCGCCGGGCTATGTGGGCTTCGATCAGGGCGGCCTGCTCACCGAGGCCATCGCCAAGCATCCGCACTGCGTGCTGCTGCTCGACGAGATCGAGAAAGCGCACCCGGACGTATTCAACCTGCTGCTGCAGGTCATGGACCACGGCACGCTCACCGACAACAACGGCCGTAAGGCGGATTTCCGCCACGTGATCATCGTGATGACCACCAACGCGGGGGCCTTCGAAATGAGCCGGCCGAGCATCGGGTTCACTCAGTCGGACAGTGCGCATGACGGCATGGAGGCGATTCGGCGCCTGTTCTCGCCCGAATTCCGCAATCGCTTGGATGCCGTGGTGCAGTTCGCGAACCTGGACCAGGACACCATCGAGCGGGTGGTCGACAAATTGCTGGTCGAGGCGGAGGCGCAACTCGAGCAGAAACACGTGTCGATCTCGGTCGATGAGCCGGCGCGGCGTTGGATCGCCAAGAAAGGCTACGACCCGAAGATGGGCGCGCGGCCGATGGCCCGGATCATCCAGGAGTTCATCAAGCGCCCGCTGGCCGAGGAGCTGCTGTTCGGCAAGCTCGTCAACGGCGGGCATGTGGAGGTCAGCTTGGCCGAGGACGGGGAGAAACTGAAGCTCGAGACCAAGGCGGCGGACGAACCGGCGCTGGTGTCGAACGAGAGCTGAGAGGTAAAAGGGCTAGCACGGTCGCGCGGCACCAGGGCTGCCAAGAATCCTCGTCACTGTCCAGGCGCTTGCGCGCCGAATCTACGGGGTCGTCGGGACGACGACCCCGTCCTTTAAAAAAATAGGGGATGGCTGCGCGCTGTGTTTTAGCGGCCGCGGTAGACGATGCGGCCCTTGGTCAGGTCGTAGGGAGTCATTTCGACCGTGACTTGATCGCCCGTCAAGATTCGAATGTAGTTCTTGCGCATCTTGCCCGAAATGTGGGCGGTAACGACGTGGCCAGTCTTGAGTTTGACGCGAAACGTCGTATTGGGCAGGGTTTCGACAACCTCGCCCTCGAATTGAATTGCCTCTTCTTTTGACATGCGTCCTTGTGATACGTGGGGTGGATGAGCCGGGCGCATTGTGCATAAAGCACCCTGTTAAAGCAATTTTACCGGGCGTCGTCGCGCGCGCTGTCGCCCGCGGCGGGGCGCTCCGACACCGGGTTTTGCGCCCAATTCTCGCTGGGGTCCCGCCGCACGTGGCGGCGGAGCAGGGCCACGAATTCGCTTCGGGACACTTCCCGCGCTCCCAGGCTCGCCAGGTGGGAGCTCGCGACCTGGCAGTCGATCAGCCGAATGCCGCGCGCGCGGCACTCCTCGACCAGACGGGCCATGGCCACCTTGGACGAGTCGTTGGCGCGGCTGAACATGGATTCGCCGAAGAACACGTTGCCGAGGCGCAGGCCGTAGAGGCCGCCGACCAGCTGCCCGCCCAGATACGTTTCGATCGAATGGGCGAAACCCAGCGCGAAAAGCCGTTCATATGCGTCGATCATGTCGGCATTGAGCCAGGTTTCCGGGCCCGAGCGCCGCGGCGCCGCGCATTCGCGGATGGTCTCGCCAAAGGCCTGGTCGACGCGGGTGCTGTACGGACCGTTGCGCAAGGTCTTGCGCAGGCTGCGAGAAATGGCGAATTCGTCGGGAAACAACACCATGCGCGGGTCAGGCGACCACCAGAGAATGGGTTGCTGCGCCGAATACCAGGGAAATACGCCGCGTTCGTACGCCGCGAGCAGGCGCGTGGGATTCAGGTCGCCGCCCGCCGCCAGCAGCCCAGGCGGATCTCGCAATGCCTGGTCGACGGGTGGAAACCAATCCGGTTCTGCGTGCTCGCCCAGCCAGACCAGCCTGCTCAGAGGTGCAACTCCTCATCGGCGGCGCGGTGGTACGGCACGTGCTCGTTGACGGCCGCAGCATACGCATCCACCCCACGGGCTTCGCGCTGCGCGAAGTCGCGGATGGCCGCGGCGAAGCGCGGGTCGCAGATGTCGTGCGCGGAACTGGTCAACGTGGGCACGAAACCGCGCGGCACCTTGTGCTCGCCCTGGGTGCCGGGCTCGAACCGCTGCAGCCGGTGTTCGATGCAGTATTCGATCCCCTGGTAGTAGCAGGTCTCGAAATGCAGGCTGTGGTAGTTGCCGCCGGCCCCCCAGTAGCGCCCAAACAGCGCATCGTCGCCGATGAAGAAGATCGCGACGGCGATGGGCTGGCTGCCGTGCCGGGCAATTTTGAGCATGAGTCGTTCGGGCATGGCGGCCGCGACGCGCTTGAAGAACTTCAGATTGAGATAGGGATCGTGTCCGTGACGGTGGAACGTATCGGCGTAGAACTCGTAAACGGTGTCCCACAGCGCATCGTCCATCTCGCCGCCGAGCCGCGTATCGAACTCGATGCCGGCTTCCGCCACGCGCCGCCGTTCGCGCTTGGCCTTCTTGCGCTTGTCGGCGGTAAAGGTCGCCAGGAATGCGTCGAAGGATTCGTAGCCTTGATTGAACCAGTGGAACTGGCAATCGCGTCGTTCGATGAGTCCGGCGCGTTTCAGCGCCGCGAGATTCGGCTCGCTCGGGAACAAAATATGCCAGGAGGACAGATCCTCCGAGCGTGCGTAACCGGCCGCCATCTCGATCAGCAGATCGGACATCGCGCGCGCGTCCACCGTGGGGCCCACCAGCAGGCGCGAGCCGCGCACCGGGGTGAAGGGGACTGCGGAGAGGAGCTTGGGGTAGTACTCGAGGCCGTGCTGGGCGTAGGCGTTGGCCCACGAGAAATCGAACACGAACTCACCGCGCGAGTGTCCCTTCAGGTACAGCGGCAGGGCGCCCAAGGCGTTGCCGCGCGCATCCTCGATCACCAGGTGCCGGGGTGTCCAGCCGGTGCGCGGGGTCGCGCAACCGGACTCCTCCAGCGCCAGCAGGAACTCGTGCCGGACGAACGGCTGGTTCGCGCCCGCCAAGGTGTTCCAGCTCGTCGCATCGATATCGGCGATGCTCGTCAGAAAGCGCGCGCGCGAAGCGATCACGCGTGGGCGGCACGCGGCGCGGCGTGGGTGTCGGCGTCGATTCGCTCCAGATAGCGGTCGGCATCGAGCGCCGCCATGCAGCCCGTGCCTGCGGAGGTCACGGCTTGGCGGTACACATGATCGGCCACGTCGCCGGCCGCGAATACGCCGGGCAGGCTGGTGGATGTGGCCTCGCCGTCCAGGCCGCCTTTGACCACGATATAACCGCCGCGCATCTCGAGCTGCTTCTCGAACAGCTGCGTGTTGGGCTGGTGTCCCACGGCGATGAATACCCCATCGACGTTGAGCGTGCGCGTGGCGTTGCCGTGTACCGCGCGCAGACGCACGCCGGTGACGCCGGCGTCATCGCCCAGAATTTCATCGACGGAGTGATTCCACGCGAAGCTGACTTTGCCTGAACTTTCGAGTGCAAATAACCGATCTTGCAGGATTTTTTCCGACTTCAACTTGTCGCGACGATGCACCAGAGTGACCTGCGACGCGATGTTGCTCAGGTACAGGGCTTCCTCGACGGCGGTGTTGCCGCCGCCCACCACGGCCACGGCCTTGCCGCGGTAGAAGAACCCGTCGCAGGTGGCACAGGCCGAAACGCCTTTGCCGCGGTACAGCTCCTCGGACGGCAGGCCCAAGTATTTCGCCGATGCGCCGGTGGCGATGATCAAGGCATCGCAGCTGTACTCGCCCTCATCGCCGAACAAACGAAACGGGCGATGCTTGAGCTCGACCCGGTTGATGGTGTCGAGCACGATGTCGGTGTTGAAGCGCTCGGCGTGGCGCCGCATGCGATCCATCAGAGCGGGGCCCTGCAAGTGCTCCACGTCGCCCGGCCAGTTGTCGACGTCGGTGGTGGTCATGAGCTGACCGCCTTGCTCCAAGCCCGTGATGAGCAGCGGCGAGCGATTGGCCCGGGCCGAATACACGGCGGCGGTATACCCCGCGGGCCCCGACCCCAAGATGAGGAGTGGACTGTGCCTGACAACGCTCATGTATAATTTGCCTCTCTTCGAATGCCGCCGCGGACGTGTAGCCCGCTGGCTCATGGTAAGTAAATCCGGCGGCGCCAGCCAGTTCAAACAAGGTTGAGCGCGATTCCGACTTTTCAAGGTTGGACCACCGCGGCGGACTGGGTTACTATCGCATACTATTCAACCAGTTAAACAGTAAATATCATGAAGGGTCTAGAATTGTCGGAAGTGCCTGCCGCGAAAAAGGGCAAACCCAGGAGCAGGCTGTCGGCGGCGGTCACCCGCGCCTTGCGCGAGGGCACGTTGTTCGTGCTCGGCGCCCTGTCGCTCATTCTGCTGATCGCGCTGCTGTCTTTTCATCTGCAGGATGCCGGATTTGCCGACACCGGCGGGATCACGGAGTCGGGCGCACCGCACGCGGTGGCGAATTGGATCGGACCGGTCGGGGCGTGGGTCGCCGACTTTTTCCTGTTTCTGTTCGGCCGGCCGGCGTATTTGTTTCCGGTGATGCTGGCCTATGCGGGGTGGCTGGTGCACAAGGAACAGGCACTGCCGGACGCACGCACCCGCATCAACACCGTGTTGCGGGCCGCAGGGTTCGTGTTCACGCTGCTCGCAAGCTGTGGCCTCGCGACCCTGCACTGGGACGGGTCTGCCCTGCCCAACAGTGCGGGCGGCGGGTTGGGCAAGCTGGTGGGCGGTGGCGGCGCCCGGGCCTTGAGTTTTCTCGGCGCCACCTTGCTGCTGCTCGGCATTTGGTTCGCGGGCGTCGCACTGTTTCTCGGTGTGTCCTGGTTCGAGGTCATGGACAAGTTGGGCGCGTGGGTGTTGAAGGGCATCGACTGGGCCATCACGCAGGTCGAACAACGCCGCGAACTCGCCTCCGGGCAGCAGCGCAAACAGGCACGCCAGGGTGTGGTGCGCGAGGAGCAGAAGAAGGTCGCGGCGCGGCCGCCCCCGCGCATCGAGGCGCCGGCCCCCATCCCGGAGAAGAGCGAGCGCATCGAGCGCGAGCGCCAGGTGCCGCTGTTCGAGGCGTCGAAATCCGGCGAGCTGCCGGCGCTGTCGTTGCTGGACGAGCCGGGACCGCGCGAGCAGTCGTATTCCGATGAGGCGCTGGAGGCGATGTCGCGTCTGGTGGAGATCAAGCTGCGCGATTTCGGCGTGGAGGCCGAAGTGGTGGCGGTGCAGCCGGGGCCGGTCATCACGCGCTTCGAGCTGCGGCCCGCGCCGGGCGTGAAGGTCAGCCAGATCAGCAACCTCTCGAAGGATCTGGCGCGGGCGCTATCCACCATCAGCGTGCGCGTGGTGGAGATCATTCCCGGCAAGTCCGTCATCGGCATGGAGATTCCGAACGAGAAGCGCGAGATCGTCACCTTGGGCGAGATCATCAAGTCCAAGCCCTACGACGATGTGGCCTCGCCGCTGGCCATCGCGCTCGGCAAGGATATCGGCGGCATCCCGGTGGTGGCGGATCTCGCGCGCATGCCGCACTTGTTGATCGCGGGTACGACCGGATCGGGCAAGTCGGTGGGCATCAATGCCATGGTCTTGAGCCTGCTGTACAAGGCGACGCCCGAACACGTGCGCATGATCATGATCGATCCGAAGATGCTGGAATTGTCGGTGTACGAGGGCATTCCGCATTTGCTGGCGCCGGTGGTCACCGATATGAAGCAGGCGGCGAACGCGTTGCGCTGGTGCGTGGCCGAGATGGAGCGCCGCTATCAGCTGATGTCCATGCTGGGCGTGCGCAACATCGGCGGCTTCAACCGCAAGGTCAAGGATGCCGCCGACTTAGGCACGCCCATCAAGGATCCGATTCGCATGGCGAAGATTGCGCAAGGCGTCCCCGGGATCGTGGCCGCGGACGTGGAGGAACTGACCTCGCTGCCGTTCATCGTCGTCATCATCGACGAACTCGCCGATTTGATGATGATCGTCGGCAAGAAGGTCGAGGAGCTGATCGCGCGCCTCGCGCAGAAGGCGCGGGCGGCGGGCATCCACTTGATCCTGGCGACGCAGCGGCCGTCGGTGGACGTGATCACCGGCCTCATCAAAGCGAACATTCCCACCCGCATCGCATTCCAGGTCTCCGCCAAGGTGGATTCGCGCACCATTCTCGATCAAAGCGGCGCGGAATCGCTGCTGGGGCATGGCGACATGTTGTATCTGCCGCCCGGCACCTCCATCCCCACCCGAGTCCATGGTGCCTTCGTGTCCGACCAGGAAGTGCACCGGGTGGTGGGCAGCCTCAAGGCCGCCTCGCCGCCCATCTATATCGACGAGATCCTGGAGGGGCCGCGCACGGCCATCCCCGGCTTTCCGGACGACGAGGACGGCGAGGGCGGCGCGGGCGATGCCGAGGCAGATCCGCTCTACGATGAGGCCGTGCGCATCGTGACCGAGACCCGCAAGGCGTCGATCTCGGGCGTGCAGCGCCGGCTCAAGATCGGCTACAACCGCGCCGCTCGGCTGGTCGAAGCGATGGAGGCCGCGGGTCTGGTCGGTCCGCTGCAGTCGAACGGCGCCCGCGAAATATTCGGCGCACCGCCGCCGCAGGAATGATGCCCGCATGCCTACGCTGAAGATCGCGTTACTGGTTCTCCTCCTCGGGCTGCTCGGCGGCCGGGCGCAGGCGACGGCGGCGCAGGACGTCGAGAAGTATCTGGCGGGCCTCGCCAGCTGGTCGGCGGACTTCACGCAGACCATCGACGACGGCCACGGCAAGGTGCTGCGCAGCGCCGCCGGCAAGCTCTATCTGCAACGGCCGGGCAAGTTCCGCTGGGACTACGCCGAGCCGTCGGAACAGCTGGTCTTGGCCGACGGCAAACAGATCTGGTTCTACGACAAGGATCTCGCCCAGGCCAACGTGCGCGACATGGACGCGACGCTCGCCAACACGCCGGCGAGTCTGCTGTCGGGCGGCGGCTCGGTGAGCACCCAGTTCGACATCAAGGCCTTGCCGCCGAGCGGCGGCCTGGAATGGTTTCAACTCACTCCGAAGCACGCGGATACGGATTTCCAGCTGGTGCGCATCGGCTTCGACAAGGGTGAACTCGCGTCCATGTTTCTCGCGGACAAACTGAGCCAGGTGACGCAGTTGACCTTCAGCCATCCGGTGCGCAACGCGAAATTCGCGGCCGATCTGTTCACGTTCACGCCGCCGCCGGGCGTCGACGTCATCGGGCGCGACGCACAGTGACCGCGGGCGGCCGAGCCGTGCCGGCCGATGGCACCTACCGGCCGCTGGCGGATCGCCTGAGGCCCCAGTCGCTCGACGAGTATGTCGGGCAATCCCACTTGCTGGGTCCGGGCGCGCCGTTGCGCCGGGCGCTCGAGTCGGGACGGCCGCATTCGATGATTCTGTGGGGTCCGCCGGGGACCGGCAAAACCACGCTGGCACGTCTGGTCGCGCGCGGCGCGCGCGCGGAATTCATCGCGCTGTCCGCGGTGCTCGCCGGCATCAAGGACATCCGGGCGGTGGTGGAGCAGGCGCGGGCGCTGCGCGGCACGCGCGACACGGTGTTGTTCCTGGACGAAGTGCATCGCTTCAACAAATCGCAACAGGACACGTTTCTGCCCTACGTCGAGGATGGCACGCTCATTTTCGTGGGCGCCACCACGGAAAACCCGTCGTTCGAGGTGAACAACGCCTTGCTGTCGCGGGCCCGCGTCTACGTTCTGAAATCGCTGACGGCCGAGGACCTGGGGCACCTGCTCGACCGGGCGCTGAGCGATGAGGAGCGCGGCCTGGGCAAGCTGAAATTGTCGATCGATGCGGGCGCACGCGAATTGCTGCTCGCGGCAGCGGACGGCGATGCCCGCCGCATGCTGAACCTGCTGGAGACCGCCGCCGACTTGAGCGTGGCCGACGGCGACGGCCGTCGCCTCGACGTGGACACCACGCGCGCGGTCATCGGCAGCACCTATGTGCGCTTCGACAAGGGCGGCGAGAATTTCTACGATCAGATCTCGGCCTTGCACAAGTCGGTGCGCGGCAGCGATCCGGACGCGGCGCTGTACTGGCTGTGCCGGATGCTGGCGGGTGGCTGCGACCCCTTGTACGTGGCGCGGCGCGCGTTGCGCATGGCGAGCGAGGACATCGGCAACGCCGATCCGCGTGCGCTGACTATGGCGTTGGAGGCGTGCGCGGTCTACGAGCGGCTGGGCAGCCCCGAAGGCGAGTTGGCCATCGCACAGGCCATCGTGTTCATGGCCTGCGCGGCCAAGAGCAATGCGGTGTACACGGCGTACAACGCGGCGGCCAAGGACGCGGCGAGCTTGGGGTCGCTCGAGGTGCCGCTGCATCTGCGCAATGCGCCCACGCGTTTGATGAAAGACATCGGCTACGGCAAGGGCTACCGCTATGCCCACGACGAACCCGGCGGCTATGCCGCCGGCGAGCGCTATTTCCCGGACGAGATGCCCGATCGCCGCTACTACGTGCCGGCCCCCCGGGGTCTCGAGATCAAAATCGGCGAAGCATTGGAAGCGCGCCGGGCGCGCGACCGCGCGGCGCGCGGTGCGGCCGGCTCGTGAATGCGTGCGTGGCTCGTGAGCGTGCGCGGCTCGTGAGCGCTTGCGGGCTTCGCCCCTGAGACGAGCGCGCGGCACGGCCGGTTCCAGCGCGTGCGGGTGCGCGACCATGGTGAGTGCGCGCGGCCTCGTGGTCGTGGCGCTCGTTAGCCTACAATAGGAATTTTAAATTCAAGGAATTCATCGTGCTCGATCCGAAGCTGCTGCGCAGCGATTTGTCTCAAGTGGCCGCCCAGCTGGCGCGACGCGGCTTCGTGCTCGATGTCGCCGCGTTCGCCTCGCTCGAGGAGCGGCGCAAGCTTCTGCAGATCGATGCGGACCGGCTGCGCGCCGAGCGAAATGCCGGGGCGAAGGCCGTCGGCCACGCGAAGGCCCAGGGGCAGGATGCGGCGCCGCTGCTGGCTCGCGGCGAAGCCCTGGGCGCCGAATTGCAGGAGGTCGAGAAGCAGCTCGAGGGGATTCAGTCGCAACTCCCGGCGCTGCAGCTGGGGTTGCCCAATCTGCTGCACCCGAGCGTGCCCGATGGGCGCGACGAGTCCGCCAATGTCGAGGTGCGCCGCTGGGGCGAGCCGCGACGATTCGACTTCGAACCGCGGGACCATGTGGCCATCGGCGAGAACATGGGAATGGACTTCGAGGCGGCGGGGCGGATTTCCGGGGCGCGGTTCGTGGTCATGAGCGGGAATCTCGCGAGGCTCCATCGCGCGCTCATCCAGTTCATGCTCGACCTGCACACATCGGCGCATGGATACCGCGAGGCGTACGTGCCTTACCTGGTGCACGCGGCGGCTCTGGAGGGCACGGGCCAGCTGCCGAAGTTCGAGCAGGACCTGTTCGCGGTCCGGGGCGACCCGGGGTATTTCCTGATTCCGACCGCCGAGGTCCCGGTCACCA
>PLAH01000032.1 GCA_003134045.1 Gammaproteobacteria bacterium | reverse complement strand
AGGTGCGCATCGCCAAGGAATATTCGAGCGCGGAGAGCCGTTTCGCCGACGGCAGGGCCGGGTTTGGGCCTCAGAGTCTCGTGGAGACTGGAAGGGATTCACTCAAGCCGGGCCCCGCATTGACCCAGGTCGCGGATCTGACGGACCAACTGGCCCGAGAGACGCAGCAGTCGGCGCGGCCCATCCGGGATGTCGTCACCGACACGCGAGTGTCCGAAAACACGCTCGTCAAGCTCATCAACAAGATCATCATCGAGGCCCACGCGCAGGGCGCATCCGATATTCACATCGAAAGCAATGCCGGCTGCGATACGCGCATTCGCTTTCGCAAGGACGGCGATCTCGAGGACTACCTGGATCTGCCGCAGGCCTATAACAATTCCCTCGTTTCCCGCATCAAGATCATGGCGGAGTTGGATATCTCCGAGCATCGGCATCCGCAGGATGGAAAGATCGAGTTTGGCAGGCATGGTCCCCTGGCGATCGAGTTGCGTGTGGCGGTGATTCCAACCTCCAACGGTCTCGAGGACGTGGTGTTGCGAATACTGGGTGGCGCCGAGCCGGTGCCGCTCGATCAGATCGGGTTCTCGAATCAGGATCTGACGACGCTCAAGAAGATGATCTCGCGAACGTACGGCCTGATTCTGGTCTGTGGTCCGACCGGATCAGGCAAGACCACGACGCTGCACTCGATACTCCGCGATATCAATACGCCCGATGTCAAGATCTGGACCGCTGAAGATCCGATCGAGATCACGCAATCCGGCCTGCGGCAGGTGCAGGTGCAGTCGAAGATCGGCTGGACCTTCGCTGCGGCGATGCGCGCCTTCTTGCGCGCGGATCCGGACGTCATCATGGTCGGTGAAATGCGCGATGCCGAAACCACCAAAATAGGCATCGAGGCGTCGCTCACCGGACATCTCGTTTTCTCCACGCTGCATACCAACAGCGCCGCGGAAAGCATCGTGCGTCTGCTGGATCTCGGGATGGATCCTTTCAACTTTGCCGACGCGTTGATTGGAGTCCTGTCGCAGCGCCTTGCCCGGAAATTGTGCCCGCTGTGCAAGCAGTCGCATACCGCGACCGAGACCGAGACCGCCGATCTGATCGGCGAATACTGCACCGACACCGGGCTTGATCCCGCGGCGGTATTGAGCCGATGTAGAGCGGACTTCGGGGAAGAGGGACGATTGACGCTGAGAACTGCGCACGGGTGCGAAGCCTGCAGCAACGGCTACAAAGGTCGTATGGTCGTCTACGAGTTGCTGCCGGGCACTGCGCAAATCAAGCAATTGATCCGTTCGCATGGGACGGTCCCGCAAGTTCTCGCCGCAGCGCAGGAGAGCGGCATGCTATCGCTGCGGCAGAACGCGATCGAAAAACTGCTGCGAGGCGATCTCGATCTCATCGGCGTGAGAGCGGTCACCAGCTAGCGGTCATTCTTGCGGACGCCCATCGCGATCAACCGCCGGTGCTGCTCCGCGGTTTCCACGCCCTCGGCGACGACTTCGACGCCGAGCTCGGCGGCCAGACCCATGATGGCGCGCATCATCGCTGAACCCACCTCGTCATGACGTGTCCGTCGGAAAGTCCGACTTGCGGGTATGGCTGCCCGGCCGCCCGCTGGTCATGCGCTGCGCTGCGCTGCGGTCGGAGGGTCTGCTGCGATCCGTTAGATAATGTAGGGCAGCGGCAGTTCAGCCGCGTCAACCAGGGCGGTCGTGGCGGATTCAGAATCGCTCGCGTCGGCGGCCGCCTCGGTTGTCGCAAGGTTCAGTACCGCCAGTGCTTCGAATCCGGTGCTGGTTTGCGCCAATTCCGTGAGTCTGCCGCTGCGCCCGTCGGCCAGCTGCACCGCTTGGCCGATCGCCCATGTGCCGGCGGGCAGCCGCAGCCGAAACAGGCGCCGCTTGATGCGTCCCAGATGCTGGGTGCGGGCAATGATCTCCTGGCCGGTGAAGCACCCCTTGGTGAAGCTGATGCCGTCGATCAGATCCAGATTCAGCATTTGGGCGACGAACATTTCGCGCGTCGCGGCATACACCTGGGGCAGCCCCGCGCGGATGTCGGCCAGACGCCAGTCATGTTCCACCCGTGGGTCGGCAGCAGCACCCGGGCCATTGGCGACGCCGGCGATACCGTGCCGGGCCAGGTCGGTGGGGCGGCCGATCACCCAGTAGCGTGACGCGCCGGCATCGGCAGCCGCGGCGGGGGGGCCGACGCAGGCGATGCCGATACCGTCGTGTTCGGCATAACCGGCCGTACCCGGTACGCTCAATCCCGCGCCGGCGAGCGCCTCGGCGCCATGCATGCCGATGACCGAGAATTGGTCGCTCACGTCCTCGATCTGCACCTTCGCGCGCATGACGAACTTGCGCAGGCGTTCCAAGGTCGGCAGTGCGATTTCACGAGGCAGGAGCGCCATGACGCCGCTCGAATGCGGCAGCAGATGAAAGAGCGCCACGACCCGGCCCTGGGGACTGGAATAGGCGGCGAGAAGGGGCGAACCTGAGGCGAGGCGGCGGGCGTCGTTGGAGATCTGGCCCTGCAGGAAACTGATGGCGTCGGGGCCGGCAAGTCGCAGAAGTCCTAGGTGCGGCAGCGGATCCGAAACGCTGATGTCGGTGTTCATCGACCTATTCATAGGTACGCCGCCCGAACTGTCAACCCCGCCGGTCTGGCACATGTCGCAAATTCAACCCGCCGCGCGTGGTTATCGACCCCCTTTTTCTGGCAAACTTTCGCCCGTGAACCGAAGTGCGAAGATCAGCCAACAATGACCCCCCAGGCGCGTTCTCCCGACGTCCGGGCGACCAACGACGCCGCAGACCCCCATTCGTCGACATCCGAAGCTGCGGGTGACGCCCCGGCGCAACCGGTGGCGGCCCCGTCCAAGGCGCCGCCGCGGGAAATCGGCGGCCGGGACGGACCGGACCCGACACGCTATGGCGATTGGGAAATGCGCGGTCGCTGCATCGACTTTTAACCGCAAGGACTGAACTATGCCCGTACGCGCCCGGCCGCTTTCCCCTCATGTGCTCATTTATCGCTGGCAGCTCGGCAACACTCTGTCCATTTTGCACCGCGCGACCGGCGTGGCGCTGGCGTTCGGGCTGGTCGCGTTGAGCTATTGGCTGATGTCCCTGGCCGGCGGCCAGGACAGCTACGACGACGCCATGCGTGTCTTGACCAGCCCCTTGAGTCTGCTGTTCCTGCTCGGCTGGACGTTCTCCTTCTGGTACCACCTGCTGAACGGCGTACGCCATCTCGTCTGGGACGCGGGGTACGGTTTCGAGCGCACGCCGCGTCACGTGAGCGGCTGGATCGCCGTCTCAGGCGCGGTGCTGCTCACGGCCGGCGCGGGCTTCTGGGTCTGGCACGGAGCGACCTCGTGAGCCTGCGCAGTCCCCTGGGACGGGTGCTCGGACTAGGCTCGGCCAAGGACGGGACGGGACACTGGTGGGCACAGCGCGTGACCGCCGTTGCCTTGGTCCCGCTGACGCTGTGGTTCTTCATCGCGCTCCTCAGCCTTCCCGCGCTCGACTATTCGACCGTCAAGGCGTGGCTGGCATTGCCGGTCAGCAGCTTCCTCGCCGTCCTGACGGTCGGCGTGCTGACGTACCACGCCTACCTGGGTACCACCGTCGTGGTGGAGGACTACGTGCACGGTGCGGGCCTCAAGGTCGCTTCCTTGATGCTGCTGCGATTCCTGTACGTGGTATTCGGCGGCGCGGGCATATTCGCGATCTTGCGCGTCGCGTTCGGATCTTAAAGACAAAGACAAAGACTTATGAGCGATTATAAATTCATCGACCATACCTACGATGTGGTTGTCGTGGGCGCCGGCGGCGCGGGATTGCGGGCGACGTTCGGGCTGGCTGAAGCGGGACTCTCAACCGCCTGTCTGACCAAGGTGTTCCCCACCCGCAGTCACACCGTGGCGGCGCAGGGCGGAATTTCCGCCGCGCTCGGCAACATGGGCGACGACGATTGGCGCTGGCATATGTACGACACCGTGAAGGGGTCGGACTGGCTCGGCGATCAGGACGCCATCGAATTCATGTGCAAGGAAGCGCCGGCGGCCGTGATCGAACTCGAACACTACGGCGTGCCGTTCTCGCGTACCGAAGACGGCCGCATCTACCAGCGTCCGTTCGGCGGCATGACCACGCATTATGGCAAAGGCATCGCGCAGCGCACGTGCGCTGCGGCCGACCGGACCGGACATGCGATGTTGCATACGCTCTATCAGCAATCGCTGAAGCACGAGGCGAGTTTCTTCATCGAATACTTCGCTCTCGATCTCATCATGGAGAACGGCGAGTGCCGCGGCGTGATCGCGCTCGACATGTCGGATGGCACGCTGCATCGCTTCCGGTCGCATCGAGTGATTCTGGCCACGGGCGGCTATGGCCGAGCCTGGTTCTCCTGCACATCGGCGCACACCTGTACCGGCGACGGCGGCGGCATGGCGCTGCGGGCCGGGCTGCCCCTCCAGGACATGGAGTTCGTGCAGTTCCACCC
>PLAH01000016.1 GCA_003134045.1 Gammaproteobacteria bacterium | reverse complement strand
CAGCGCAAACCGCCCACGCGAGCGCAGCTGGTGCGTGACCACCTGACGCTGGAGATTCGCCCTGTGCGTTCGCTGCTGTCGGCCCTGATGGTCTTGCCATGGGAGGCGACACCGGGTCATCCGGTGTTGGCCGCCGTGCAACTACTCAAACCCCTGTATGAACAGGGTGCCAGGGAGTTGCCCACCACCCCGGAGATCGATCTCGGCAGAGTATGGCGGGCATTGCTGACCGGCGCAGATCGCGAACAAGCGTTTCGCGCCTTCGAAGTCGCCACCTTGCTGGCGCTGCGCCGAGCACTTCGTAACGGCACCGTGTGGATCGACCACAGCTTGGCGTTTCGCAGCCGCGAACGGCTGTTTATCCCGGCTGAGAGATGGGCAAAGGAACGCAACGCCTACTATCGGCGCCTATCATTACCGAAGCGCGCCGAGTCGTATCTTGAGCCCTTGATCGAACGTGCCCAGGCGGGCGTTGCCGCCGTCGCCAAGGCCGTCGCGGCCGGTGACCTCAAGGTCGATGACGAGTTGCACCTGACACCCCTGGCGGCCGAGGAGGAGGAGCCGGAGTTGGTCAAGTTGCGCGCCGCACTCGATCACCGGATCGGCGAGGCGCAATTGCCGGATTTGCTTCTGGAAGTCGATGCCCAGGTGCGCTTCAGCTGGATCATGCTCGGTCGCGAACCACGGTCCGACAAAGAACTGCTGATGGTGTATGCCGGTATCTTGGCACACGGTACCTCGATGTCGGCGGCCGAGACGGCGCGCATGATTCCGCAACTCTCGGCGGCCACCGTTCGGCAAGCCATGCGCTGGGCCGGTGACGAACGACGACTGGCAGAGGCCAGTGCCGCGGTGCTCGCCTACATGCGTCGGCATTCGATCGCGACGACCTGGGGTCGCTCCGATTTGGCCTCCTCGGACATGATGAGTCTGGAGACCCGGCAACGAGTATGGCAAGCACGCTTGGATCCGCGCCGGCAAACGCCGTCCGTCGGGATTTATTCGCATGTACTGGCGGGCTGGGGTATTTTCCATGCGCAACCCTTCGTGCTCAACGAGCGGCAAGTCGGCGTCGCCATCGAGGGCGTGCTGCGACAAGAGGCCATCGACATCACCCAACTTGCTGTTGATACCCACGGGTACACCGACCTGGGGATGGCCGTGTCTCACGGAACAGGCTTTGACATGTGTCCGAGATTAAAGGCGCTCAAAGATCGGCATTTGTTTCTGCCGCGCGGCTGCGAGGTACCCGAGATTCTGAAGTCGATTTGCGAGGCCAACCTGGATTTTGACCAAGTGCCGACGTACTGGGATCAGTGGGTTCATTTGATCGCCTCCGTCCACAGTGGCCACACCAGCGCCGTCAGCGTCATGGCACGCTTTGGTTCCGCCGCGCGCGGTGATCCGCTGTATGAGATCGGTGTCGGGATTGGTCGCTTGCTGCGGACGATATTTTTGGCCGACTACTTCCTCAAACCGGCATTCAGGCGTGAGCTGCTACGCGTGCTCAATCGCGGCGAGGCGACCAATGCGCTGAAGCGGCTTATTTATACCGGTCGCGTCGCCAACTACCAGGCCAAGAGCGAGGAAGAAATGCAGGCGGTCGCCGATGCGTTGAGCCTGCTCGCCAATATCGTCATGGCGTGGAATACGGCAAAAATGCAGGCGATCTTCGATCGCTGGGCGCGACGCCGCAACGGGGCGATACCGCCGGAATTGATCGCGCGATGCGCCCCGACCCGCACCGAGGGCCTGAACATGCGCGGTATTTTCCGCTTCCCGATCGAGCTCTACCTGGAGCAATTGCTGCCGTCCTGGGTGAGCCCAAAAATCCAAGTTTTGGAGCCCTAAATTTGCGCTCGCGATGCTCGAAAAGCCATGTTTTGGGAGGCACCTGAACGACCCATAGAATCAATACCTTACAGCGGGAGGCTCGGAAATCCTCGGGAAATAGGCGGTGTTTCTACCGGGAGTTATTGCACTAAAATCAAGTGCACCCCGAAACTGTACTTCTTCAAATGATCCCTATAAATGGGTGAAATGAAAGCGGCGATCTGCCGTGCTTCCGTGCTGGTTATGGACATGATCCCTCCAGTAGCCCGAAGATCCGACGCCGTTGCAATTGCGTCCTCGAGGTGCGCTTGTCTGCACCGCCAAGCGTACGCGTCAGGCGGGTCGTAAAAGTTTAAGGCCCGACATTAAAATCCATTCAACCAGCCCTTTTTTTGTAATGACCACGATGTCGTTTTCGTCAGCGAGTTTCTGGGCCGCCTCGTCGAGCTGCTCGGCCGTGGTGACAATACAGCCTCGGACTATCTCGCTATCCGCTTCCATTCTTTCGATAAGTTGCATTACGCCTGTTATCCCCGTCGCGCCGTCGTGCTGCTTTACCTGGTAAGCCACTTTGATGGTAGATTCTTCGTTGCCAATTCCCAGTTCATATGTTGCTACTACATCAGCATCCCCAGGTGCCTTTGTGTTTTTCGCTGCTCGCACTGCTTTCGCCCCGGACGTCTGCGCCAATTGAGCGACTAAATCCTCCAATTGTTGATCAATTATTGCATTCAATAACGCTGACGCGACGGGCTCGTAGGCCTTCGCCAGCACTACTTCACTGAATGACACCGGGTGAGTGCGATTGAGTGCGTCAATGATTTCGGTTCTGAGATCCGTTACGTTTACGCAGGTCTGACGCACTTTGAGACGCCGTTGCAACGCGTTGGCGCAATAGCCCCGCGGGCACGGGTCGGTCGTCAACCACTCGACACGATGCTTCCACGCATCATCGTCTGTCGCGTCGTGGTCATAGTATGCAGGGGACAGCACTTTGGCCGCCAGAAAGGCCCCCGGCACGGGCACTAAGATTAAATCTCCGATTACTATCTTTCGAATGAACTGGAAAGCACTACTCGCCTGCAGGGCCAGCGATTGAGGAGTTACCGGTCCCCAATCTGCCGCGTATGCCTGGCGGATTACTTCCTTAAATGCATACCAATCTGTTTCCTTGTCCAAGTCGCGGGCCTTCGACCATCCAATCGCGATGAAACCGCCGGCTCGCCACGCTTCGAGCGACCGTTCGCCATTCCTAACGATAAAGATATTGGTTTCTTCCATCTCTGCGAAGCCATATCGATTTATCATCGGCATTCCTCCTGTAATAACTGCCATGTTATGTGCAACATTACGCGAAAGCCCAATTGTGGATCGCGATGCTGGTAGTTATTTCTTCTCTGATTCTATGGTACTGCAGTTCCGTTGGCTTCGGCGATTCGACCCGCAAGCAGTGCTGGCTCGAATACGCGCGCTGAGCAGCCAAATCCGAGCAGCCACCAGTCGAGCTGAGAGGTATCGCGCACCGTGGCGGTCACGAGCACATGATCGGCATCGAAGTTCTCGATGATCTGGTCTTCGCTCAAGGGGGTCTCAACGAGATGCGCAGCAGCGCCTCGCGTAAATTTGGCCTTGAGCCGGATCATGGGGCCGATGGGGTATTGGAATTCGCCGCTCTCAATGTAGCGGTCGAGATCAAAGCCGTCTGGCTTAGTCACAGGCTTGTCGGTGGCGGTGGCGGTTAGCACGCGATGGAGGGCGAGTTGGCGGATGTCTTTGTAGTCCCAAAGCGTGCAGACGAGGTAGAGTAGGTTGCCCCGGGCGACGAGGCCCAGGGGGTTCACTTCGTAGGTTTTCACCTCGTCGGCGTCATTGGCACGTGATCGGTAGTCGACGGCAACCCGTTGCCCGGTCAGTAGCGCGTCGTAGACGACGCGGACGGCGCCGTTGTTGACCTTAGGGGCCAACATCGGCATTTCGCGCGGAACCACGCGGACACAGTCAGTCCATTGCCGAAGCGTGTTGTCGGGGTTTGCACCCAAGACCGCCCTCGCCCGCGCGAACTGCGGCGCCAAGAGGTCACGAATCGTGGGCGGGAGCAATGTCGGGATGAATTGCTCGATGAGCCGGACCGTTAGAGCCGTGGGTCCGTCCATGGCCGGGAGATCGAACGTGGGGGCATCAGCGCTCCAGGACCAGCCGTAGGTCGTCGATCGGTCGTCACAGACCAGGGGAAAGACGCCGGACAGCAGATTCAAGTCGCGTTGAATGCTGCGCTTTGTCGTTTTGTATCCAGCGGTTTCGAGCTTCGTCATGAGGGTGGCCACGTCGATCTTCTTGGGGGCGCGCGGGATGGCGCGTAGGAGTTCCCATTGGCGTAACAGAGTATCTGACATCGGGGCGTTCCGGTTCATTCGCAAAGAATACGAGTTGACCGCGACATGATATGTCGCGGTCCGGTTTTAGTGTGGCAGCTACAGAGATTTACCTCATTGGAGACTGCCCGACATGGACACCCGACCCTTTCCGCCCCCTGCAAACCTGAATCTGAGCACGCATGTGCAAATGACTGAGCATGGTTACGAGCACGCGATGCTCAAAAGCCTCCTGGCAAGTGCCCACGCCACGGGAGACCGCACATTCCGTGTGTTTCGTCTGGGGGAAATGACCCTGCGGATGGACCCCAGCTTCCTGATCGATCGACTGGCACTGCGCCAAGATTGGGTCTCCCTGCGCTCGAATTCACACACGTTGATTGTGCGCGCGGCCCACCTCTTCGGCATCATTGAAGCAACGGGTTCACCGGAAAAATGCTCGCTAAGTGTTCAGTTGTGGACGGACACTGCCGAACGCGGAGATGCGGCGCGTGAAAGCATCCTTACCGAGTTCCGCCCCTGCGAATTCCGCGATATCAGTTTCTCGCTCAACTGGCGTTTCTTGGACGGCAAAGGGCAGATCGCCCGGGCGAGTACTGAGGAGCGGGCAAGCGCCAATCTGTTGGATGAGGCCTACCCTCCGCTTGGCGACCTCAAGGCCTTCATTGACCAATATCTCGAAGCACCGGAGACCGTATTGGTTCTACAGGGGTCGCCGGGAACGGGCAAGACGCGACTGATTCGCGCGATCTTGGGCGCAATCTCCGAGCGCGCGGGTGACATCGCCGAGGTGCTCTATACCGGGGACAGCGCGGTCTTGGAGAGCGATGAGGTGTTCCTGGAGT
>PLAH01000173.1 GCA_003134045.1 Gammaproteobacteria bacterium | reverse complement strand
ATGAATCGGCTGAGTCCGTCGCAGCTCACTGTTGCCGGCAGATGGCATTGCCGCGGAGCTGATCGACCGGCTCGTCGCGGATCTCGCGCCTGCCGCCCACAGGGGGATCGTTTTGCTCATCAACAATCTGGGCGCGACTCCGTCGATGGAACTGGCCATCGTCGCGCGCGCCGCATTGAGGGAACTGCACGCCAGACATATTCGTGTGGAGCGCGTCTGGTGTGGCACCTTCTTCCTCGGCGNNCCTGAAGCGCAGCTGCGCCCGCGCCGGGACGCGTGGTCATGCGAGCGCTGGATGAGAAGTTCCCGTTCATGCCCGGCAATACGAGATCCATGATGATTACATCCGGCCTCAGGCGATGCGCGGCAAATCCTTTTCCAACTTGGCAAGGAGCACACTATGCGCTCATATTGTGAGGGCGAGGCCATGAGGTGATATTAAATGATTTGATAAATGGTGCGTCGCATTGACAATTGCTCACTCGGCGGCAGTGAGTCATCATCTTCACGCCAGCGGCGATTCCTCCGCGACCACCCGTATCAAGTGTTTTAGTTTCATGTCTCAGCGCCGATAGACCATTAGGCCCATGTGGCGGTCGATGGCTTTAAACGGTACGCTTGGAACCGCATTTACCGTCTCGGAGAATTGATCTAGTGAGAGCCGCCACGCAATCCATGCCACACGCAGATCCCATTTTCTTGTCATACGTGGCTCTGGCGAATGGCTTGGTGGGCGATTTGGGCGGCATTGGCCTTCTTGACGGCAAGTTGAAAGCGCTCGGCCAATCCGGTGATTTGACGGCGGAGCCGTTGATACAATGGATCCTCTCGTTGGGATGGAGTGACATGCACGCTCGTAAGCCGGTAGCGCGAGCGTACGGTTCGGGGCGCTGGTGCGCTGCGATACCCTTGGAGCAAACGGACGGGACGCTCCTGGGCGTTTTCTGCGTTTCTCAGACATTGGCCGCCCCGCCTACCCAACCGTCGCGCTTTGCCGGTGCATTGAGCGTACGCCTCAGGCCGCTGTTGGACTGCATCCATCGGGATTTTGCTGCCGCGATTCCGACGCGGACGAAAGTGCAGATGCTCACGGAGCGCACCGCGGAACTCGAATGGCTTTTCAAGGTGACCAGCCAGCTCAAGGGGGCCGTCGACAACAAACGCGTCATCGAGGAATTACTCGCCGCGGCCACCGAACGATTGCGAAGTGGGCTGGGAGTCCTATGTATTCCCGACAAGCATCTCACTATTAAACATGAAGAGGAAACAATCGCATCCGCAAGTCTTCTTCTGGCGTGGTCGCATACGCAACACCATCTCATTGCGTGGGCCCAAAGGCGAAATCGACCTCTTGTGGTCAATGGCTTGGGACGTCAAGGCAAGAGTCTCCCGCGATGCAAGGTTCTGTGCGTACCCATTGCTCAAGAAGCAGGTCGCGTCATAGGCATATTGGCGTTTTATAACTCGCCGCGCTCGGCCGACTATTCGAACCGTCAAGTATTTCTAGCCAGGCATATCGGGCGACAAGCGGCAAGCATCGTGGAGGCACAGTTTGACCTGATGACCGGCCTATACACGCGCAGCGGATTGGATCAGATGTGCGCGGGGCTTTTCGAGGAAATCAACTTCTCGGAGCGCAGCGTGATCTACCTGGATATCGATCACATGCATGTAGTCAACGAGCTTCATGGCTTTGAATTGGGCAACGAGCTCATCGTCCGCGTCGCGGACTTGTTATCGACCACGGAGTTACCCGAGGATGCCCTTGCATGCCGTATCTCAGGGGATCGATTTGTCATCGTTCTCAAGAACTCCACATCGGCGCAAGCGATGCAGGTCGCTCAAGCCTTGCAAGCGGCGGCGTCTAGAATCGTGATCGGTCCGTCCAAGGACATCTTCGATGTGTCGATCCGTTGTGGGGTCTCCGCCTTGCTGCCGATGCCGGACGGATTGGCGCGCGCCATCGCCGCTGCGGAAATCGCCTGCAAGTCCGCAAAGAATCGCGGCCCGAATAGGGTCGAACTATATGCCTTTGAGGATAACAGCATGATGCGTCGACATAGCGACGCCCTGGCCGTCGGACAATTGCGATCGGCGCTGAAAGCCGACCGGCTGCTACTGTACGCGCAGCGCATCGTGCCTTTACAGAATTCCAGCTTGCCCGGGGGATATGAATTGCTTCTGCGGCTGCGCGACGAAGACGGAAGCTTGGTCGCACCGGGCCCATTGATCGAAGCAGCGCAACGTTATCAGCTGTTGCCTTCGATCGACCGCTGGGTTGCCGAGCGCGCGATGCAAATGTTGGCCCCTTATCGTGGAATGCTCCGGACACGCGGTTTAGGAATATCCATCAATGTGTCCGGTCAATCCATCAGTGATGAGACTTTCATTCATTCGTTCACGCAATTTCTGCAAGAAGCGAGGCTGCCGCGCAGCTGCATCAGCGTCGAGCTGACCGAACAAGCGGCCGTCTCGAGTCTCGTCGACGCCACCAGAATGGTCGATATGTTGGCCAGCTTGGGCTGCGGCTTCGCCCTCGATGACTTCGGCACCGGCGCCAACTCTCTAACGTACCTCAAGGCTCTTCAGGTCAGTCGAGTCAAGATCGACGGCAGTTTCGTACGCGACGTTCTGACGGATCGCAATTCACTGGCTACGGTTAAAGCGGTCGTTGAACTGGCCAAAGGGCTGGGCATCGAAACCGTGGCCGAATACGTAGAAACCGCCGAGATTGCGAACGAGATACGCCTGCTCGGAGTCGATTACGCGCAAGGGTATGCGTACGGAAGGCCCGAGCCGCTCAGCGAGGTGCTGGAGAGCCTGTCGCGCGATGAGTCGCAGCGTTTGCATATGCTGTTTCTCGAGACGTGAGGTCGACCTGTCGACCGCACCGCCTCGAGAATCCTAAGTAAACGTGATCGACCACTCGAATCCGGGGGGAGGGACATTTTTCCCTACATTCAATTCACTTCGACGAAGCTAGCATCATTCCGCAATTACCGGTTCAGAAATCCCTGAGAACGCAAGCGGATTCTCGAGCGAGTTGCGTTGCAGGATATCCAACCGTATTCGTTCGTCAAGGTGCCAATGTCCATGAGCGCTCAGGCGGCCAATTTCTCCCTGAATTCGGCTTGGGTTTGGGTCGTGGCGCCAGCCCCTTACGCTCTTCTTGCATTCATGGTGTGGGGTGTCTACCAAGCCGCCGATCTCAAATGTCCGAGATGCGGGACCTGGCTGGGCAGTCAGGCAATCGCTATCGGTACTGGAGCCGCAGTGCCCAAGTGTCCTCGCTGCGGCGTGAGCTTCGATGAACCAATGGCGAAGTGAAGTCATGCGGGCGCCTTGCTGGCGGTAAACGTGCGGCGACTGTATTCGGCCAATAGGCAGGCTTCCGCCCGATTGTGATCCTTGACGCGTGCCAGTTCGGCAGTCGGGAAGAGGAGCCGGGCCTTATCGAGCGATGCCGGTTTGCTCGAATCGAGCCCCATAGAACGCTTCCAGACGGCCGCGGTGACGAGCGACAGCGGCACGGCGATACGTTTTGGCAGGCTGCGAGGATTGAGCCCATCACAACGCCTGTGGTGAAGGTAGACGACACTCCTTGGCCGGGCATCGACTGCGACCGCTCGACCGTGATGCGTGCGGGGCGACCGTCACGGCACTGCATGAGCAAGCCGGTTAGCCCGTTGGCATCGATCCAGGCGAGCTTGTTATCACGGATGACGGGAAGGTCAGCGCAGAGGATGAGCTGCGCGTCGTCGTCGATTGCGGCGATGCTGACGGTGAGGCCGGGGTCGATGGCGATGTAAATCACATTTATTCCTGTACGGCGTTGCCGTATGTACCGCGCTGCCGTATACTGTGCCGATGCTGACCATTGCCGAGACTGCGGACTTTTCCGCCCTGTGGCCGGATTACTGGACGGCCGAGGAACTGGGCGACTTTTGTGCGTGGTTGGCACTGAATCCGGAGGCGGGCAGCGTGGTGCCAGGCTCCGGCGGTTGCCGTAAGGTGCGGTGGTCGATGGCCGGCACGGGCAAAAGTGGCGGCGTGCGGGTGATCTATTTCAACCGGCTGGATGAGCAGAAAATCTGGCTCATTACGATGTACGCGAAGAAGGATCGTGCATCGGTTCCGGCGCAAACAATGGCGAAAGCTCGGGAGAAGGTCGATGGCAAAAATGAGCGAAAAGGCACTGCTGGCACGCGACGCAAAGCGCAACATCGCCGCTGAAATTCGGCGCGGCATGCAAGAGATGCGTGCCGGACGTGCGGCCCGTGTACACCATGTCGAGGTGCCAGAGGCGTTGGAAGCGCGGATGCGCTCCGGATTGTCGCAGCAGAAATTTGCTGACGTGCTCGGCGTATCGGCACGCACGCTACAGGATTGGGAACAAGGGCGCCGCAAACCAACGGGCGCCGCACGTTCGTTGCTGGCGATTGCCGCGAAGCGCCCTGATGTGCTCCGCGAGGTCTTGGCGGCCTGAAAGCCGCTGTCTGTCGGCCCTAATGTAGCTTTAGGCGGCGACTCGCTGGACGGTGCTGACGCCAACGCCGAGGGTGCGGGCAATCTTGAGCTTGCCGGTGCCTTTGGCGAGCATTTTGCGGATATCGCCCTCCGTCTTGGCTGATACCTTCGGCCGGCCCAGCTGCTTACCCTGCGCACGAGCCCGAGCAAGGCCGCTATTGATGCGCTCGATAGTGATGTCCCGCTCAAAGGCGGCAAACACAGAAGCCATGCCCAGCATTGCACGGCCCGACGACGTAGTGCTCTTTGTTAGGATGTTTGGCCGGTTTGCTTATTGCTACACCTTTGCGAGTCATGTCGCTGCCTCCCTATGAAGATCCTTCGCCTTCAGGTGCGTGTACCGCTTCAGCATCGACCAGTCTCGATGTCCCGACACGATGCTCACTTGCTCGATGCGGTAGCCAGCCTCGAATAATCGCGATATCGCTTCATGCCGCAAGTCGTGCAGATGAAGGTCATCGATTTCGAGTTGCTCAACCGCCTCGGAAAAATACGCGCTGACCGTGCGAGGATTGACGGGAAAGATGTACTTCTTTTTTTTCGGCTGTCGCTTGACGATATCGAACGAGTCGTGACCGGCCAGCGTGAGCAAGGGCACCGTTTGATGATTGCCGATTTTTTCAGTGGGGTGCTTGCGATCGCGAATCACTATGGTGCGGTCTGTTTCGTTCAAGTCATCCCATCGAAGGCGGCACACTTCCGAGATACGCATGGAGGTTGCCACGCAGAAAGATAGGATGTCTTTAATGGGGACGGCGGTGACCTTACGCTCGACATGCGCCGCAACCTGCGCAATCTCGCTATCGAGGACGCGCCGCTGGCGAACGTTCGATTTCTTGACCATGCCGAGCTTTTTGAGGGCGCCGCGGACATCCTTGACCGCCTGAACGGGGACCGCGAGGCGCCACACGTCCGCGGCGGTTTCGAGCACGCCAACCAGGTACGTCGCCTGGCTACCGATGCCGACCGGACCGCAACCGTCCTCGCGCATCTTGACGAAGTAGTCGAAGACGATTTTGTAATCCAGGGAGGAGGCGAGGTGGTGACCGAGCTCGCGCTTCAGGCGATTCAGGTCGGCCGTTTTGGATCGGCCCCAGTGCTTCAGCGGGTAGATCTCCCGGACGTAGCGGTCGATGAGGTCGGCGAGGGTGGTTCCCCGGGGCTGCATGTGGCCGGTGGACTTGAGTTCCGCGATTTCCGTTTCCACCATCCGCGCCCAGCTTTTAGCAGCCGCTTGCGTCGTGAATGTTTGACAGCGACTATGTCCGCCCTTGCGCACCAATGCGCGCCAGTTACGCCCGATCTTAGAAATACTCGCCATGTATCACTTTTTGCAGCACCTCTGTATCAAATTCGTATCACTGCGTGGCGGATCTATTGTGTTCGGACGTGATTATGAGTGATACTACGTGACAATGCTAGACTGCAAAAACAATGGGTTAGGCAGAGAATCGGTCCAAGTCATTGATAGACGGTTGTGCGTGGCCCCCATGATGGACTGGACCGATCGTCACTGCCGCGTCTTGCACCGGCTGTTCGCGCCGCACGCGCTGCTTTACACCGAGATGATCGTGTCCGCTGCCATCGTGCGCGGCAACGCGGCGCGCTTGCTGGAGTACGATGCGCGGGAGCATCCCGTGGCGCTGCAGTTGGGGGGCTGCGACCCGGTCGAACTGGCGCAGGCGGCCCGCATCGGCGCCGCCGCCGGCTATGATGAGATCAATCTCAACGTGGGTTGTCCGAGCGACCGGGTGAAGAGCGGGGCGTTCGGCGCCTGCCTGATGCTGAACCCGTCGTTGGTGGCCGCATGCGTGCGCAGTATGCGCGAGGCGGTGCAAGTCCCGGTGACCGTCAAATGCCGCATCGGCATCGACGACGAGGACAGCTACGAATTCTTCTCTGCCTTCGTCGATGCGGTTGCCGCGGCTAGCGTGGACGCGTTGATCGTGCATGCCCGTGCCGCGATCTTGGGCGGACTCGCGAACGATGGCGTGCCGCGGCCGGGACTCTCGCCGAAGGAGAATCGCGAAATTCCTCCGTTGAAGTACGACTATGCACACCGCCTCAAGGCGGCGCGGCCGGCGTTGCCCATCGTCATCAACGGCGGGTTTACGGACCTGCCGGCGATCGTGGCGCAGACCGAGTCCGGATTGGACGGCGTGATGCTCGGCCGCGCGGCGTATCACAATCCCCGCTTGCTGGCCGAAGCGGAGCGCGCCGTGATCGATCCCGCATGGCGGGTGCCGGAGCCCTGGAAGATCGTCGAGGACATGGTGGCCTATGCGCGCGGCCAGGCGGCGCGGGGCGTACGCTTGCACTCCATCACACGGCACATGCACGGTTTGATGGCCGGTCGGGAGGGTGCCCGGGCGTGGCGCCGGTTTCTATCGGAGGTCGCGGCCAAGCCTGCGGCCTTACCGGAGACGCTATATTCGGCACTTCCCATCCTGAGCCTCGGTTTGGCGGCCTGAAACCCTGCCTGAAACCCCTAGGCGTCCTGTCGGATCGCCGATTGCCAGCGCGCGGATCGCCACATTAAGTATAATTTGGCGTGTCTATGGGAACAGAAATCGAAGTCGCTATCCTATTTGCCGATGTGGTCGGCAGTACCAAGCTCTACGAACAGCTTGGGGATTTGCGCGCGCGCGAAATGGTGGGCATCTGCATCGACGTGATGCGCATGGCCACGGACCAGAACCACGGGACGGTCATCAAGACCATGGGCGACGAGGTCATGGCCACCTTCCCCACGGCCGATGACGCTTTGAACGCCGCCGCGCAAATGCAGAAGCAAATCGTCTCCCATCCCGCATTGAAGGTGGACGAGCACACCGTGGCGATTCGGATCGGCTGCAACTTCGGTCCCGTGGTGCTCGAGAATCGCGACGTGTTCGGGTCGGCCGTGCACACCGCGAATCGGATGACCAGCCAGGCCAAAGCCGGCCAGATCATCACCACGGCGACCATGGTGGAGATGCTGTCGAGCGAGTGGCGCGCCTCGGTGCGTCAGATCGACATCGCGACGCTCAAGGGGCGCAGCAGTGAAGTGGCGCTGTTCGAGGTGTTATGGCAGACCGAGGATGTCACCAGCATGGTGCCGGCCATTGCCATCACGTCGCGCGAACGCTCGAACAAGGGCCTGCGCCTGCGTCTTCGCTACCAGGGCCAGGAGGTGGTGGTAACGGACGGCCGCGCCAATATCACCATGGGCCGCGCCGAGGAGAACGACCTGGTCGTCAAGGGCAACCTCATTTCCCGGTTGCATGCCCGCGTCGAATTCAACCGCAACAAATTCATGTTGATCGATCAGAGCACCAACGGCACGTTCGTGCTCGGCAAGGATGGCGAGGAAGCGTTCGTGCGGCGCGATTCCATGCAGATTCGCGGCGAGGGCTTGATCGGGCTCGGCAAGGCGCCGGACAGCAATTCCTCGCAAGTGATTCGATATACCTGCGAGGAGTAGGGTCGCGCCGCTAGTTCGCCTCGACCCGCGCCAGGGCGGCGGTCAATTCGGCCTGCAACGCCGCGGGCATGCGCTCGCCGAACCCGGCGAAGTACTCGGCGATTCCCTCGAACTCCGCCTGCCAGAGCTCGGGGCTGACGGCGAGGAGTTCATCGAGCGCGCCGGGCGCCATCTCCAACCCGTTCACGTCGAGGTCTTTGGCGTTCGGCAGCTGCCCAATGGCCGTCTCCCGGGCGGCGGCAGTGCCCTTGCAGCGATCGATGATCCAGCGCAGGACCCGCAGGTTGTCGCCGAAGCCGGGCCACAGGAACTTGCCGCTGTCGTCCTGGCGGAACCAGTTGACGTGGAAGATCTGCGGCGGCGATTTCAACTTGGCGCCGACGTTGATCCAATGCGACCAGTAGTCGGCAAAGTTGTAGCCGGCAAACGGCTTCATCGCCATGGGATCACGCCGCAACACGCCGACCGCGCTGGTCGCCGCGGCAGTGGTTTCCGAGGCGACGCCGGCGCCCAGGAGGACGCCGTGCACCCAGCTGCGCGCTTGATAGACCAGCGGAGCCAAGGTGCGGCGGCGGCCACCGAACACGATGGCGGAAAGCGGCACGCCGCCCGGTGCTTCGGCAAGCTTCGAGTACGCCGGGTTCTGCTTCGCCGCGACGGTGAAGCGCGAATTGGGCTGAGCCGCGGGTCCATTGGCCGGATCGTACGGACGACCCTGCCAATCGGTCACGGGCGTGCCGTCCGGCAAACCTTCCCACCAGGGCAGGTTGTCGGCGGTGAGCGCCACGTTGGTGAAAATCGTGTCCGTGCGAATGGTGTCGTAGGCGTTCTTGTTGGTCTTGGCATTGGTGCCGGGGACCACGCCGAAATAGCCCGATTCCGGGTTGATCGCATAAAGCCGGCCATCCTTGCCGGCGTGCAGCCAGGCGATGTCGTCGCCGAGGGTCCACACTTTCCAGCCCTTGTACTGGGCCGGCGGAATCAGCATGGCCAGGTTGGTCTTGCCGCAGGCGGACGGAAAGGCGCAGGCGAGATAGTGGATTTCACCCTGCGGGTTCTCGATGCCGACGATGAGCATGTGCTCCGCCAGCCATCCTTCCGTGCGTGCCTGCCAGCTGGCGATGCGCAGCGCATGGCATTTCTTGCCCAGCAGCGCATTGCCGCCGTAGCCCGAGCCGAAGCTCTTGATCGACAGTTCCTCCGGAAAATGCATGATGAAGCGCCGCTCGGGGTTCAGGTCGCCGACGGAGTGCAGCCCCTTCACGAAGGTGCCATCGCGCGTGATGCGCTCGAGAGCCGCCTGGCCCATGCGCGTCATCAGCTTCATGTTGAGCACCACATAGGCGCTGTCCGTGATCTCGACGCCGCAGCGCGAGAAGGGCGAATCGAGGGGTCCCATGCAATACGGCACGACGTACAACGTGCGGCCCTTCATGCAGCCGTCGAACAGGGCGTCCATTTTCCGATGGGCTTCCGCGGGCGCCATCCAATGATTGTTGGGGCCGGCGTCGTCCTTCTCCCGGGTGCACACGAACGTCAGGTGCTCGACGCGCGCCACATCCGACGGATGCGAACGGTACAGGTAGCATCCCGGGTAGCTGGCCTGGTTGAGCGGCAGCAGCTCTTTCTCCGCCACCAGTTCGCGTTCCAGCATGCTGAACTCAGCCTCGCTCCCGTCGCACCAGAAGATCTGGTCAGGCTGCGTGAGGCGCGCCACCTCATCCACCCACTGGGAAACTTGCAGATTCAGCGAAGCTAACGTGACGTGCTGCGGGGCAGTTGCCATGGGGATCCTTGAGGTCATTCCATTTTAGGTGCGGCACCATGACAGAGAGCTGCGTTCGTGGCCAACTGGTAATGACGAGGGGAGTCGTGCGGCCGGTGCATGCGCGGTAACGGCGCGGCATTGTTTCGAGATATTCGGTGTAACAGCTTGATTATTCGGTATTATTGAGAATAATTTTAGATGCCTGGAACGGTCATAATGCGGCGCATCGTCCTCACGCTTTGCGGTTTGTGTGCGATTGCGGCCGTGAGTGGTCAAGCCACCTCGCCTGCGATCGACGTCCGGGCCGTCGCCGAGGTGGAGACCAAGGTGGGTGAACCCGGCCGCGAGTTCATCAAACTGGTGCCGGCGAATCGTGTGGTGCCGGGCGATGAAGTCATTTATACCCTGGAGATTCGCAATCCGACCTCGCACGATGCCGTCATGCCGACGGTGGTGAGGCCGATTCCCGCCCACATGGCGTATCTCGCCGATTCGGCGACGGGACCCGGCGCCGAGGTCACGTACTCGGTCGATGGAGGCCTCACCTTCGACGTTCCCGAGAATCTCGAGGTCCGCGGTGCCGATGGTAAGATGCGCGTAGCAAAATCCATAGAATACACACACATACGCTGGCAACTAAGAAACACACTAAAATCAAAATCCGTGGCGTTCGCACGCTTTCGCGCGGTAGTGAAATAGGCGCCCCGGAAACGTCGTAGGCTAGTTCCATCGATACCGACTATAAAGATGTGTTTGGCGCCGCAGGTCCCTTCGCGCGCGCGTTGCCGGGCTACGCCTATCGCCCGGAGCAGACTGCCATGGCGACGGCGGTGGGCCGCGCATTGGCGCGCCTGGAGCCCTTGATCGTCGAGGCGGGCACGGGGACGGGCAAGACCTTTGCGTACCTCGTGCCGGCCCTGCTGTCGGGCCGCAGCGTCATCATCTCGACCGGCACCCGCACGTTGCAGGATCAGCTGTTTCGCCGCGACGTGCCCATGCTGGCCAAGGTGTTGGGGCTGCCGGTCAAGGTGGCGCTGCTCAAGGGGCGGGCCAACTATCTGTGCCGGCACCGCCTGGAGCTCACGCTGCAGCAGGGCTCGCTGCTCGGCGGCGAACGCGGCGTCGCGCAAATGCTGGAGCGGGTCTCGCGCTGGGCGGCGACCACGCCGTCGGGCGATCTCGCCGAACTCACCGACCTGCCCGAACAATCGTCGGTGTGGCCCATGATTACGTCGACCCGCGAGAACTGCCTGGGGCAGGAGTGCCCGCAATTCTCGCGCTGCCATGTGTTCGACGCGCGGCGCGCGGCGCAGGCCGCCGAGGTCGTCGTCGTCAATCACCACTTGCTGCTCGCCGATCTCGCGCTCAAGGATGAGGGCTTCGGCGATCTGCTGCCCGGCGCGGAAGCGGTGATCTTGGATGAAGCGCACCAGGTGCCGGATATCGCGGCCCAATTCTTCGGACAGGTGTGGTCGGTTCGGCAGGTGCAGATCCTGGTGCGCGATGTCGTGGCCGAATTGGCGGCGGCGGTGGTTCGCTCGCCCGCGATCACCGGCGAGCTGTCCATCGTCGAGGCGCGCCTCGACGACCTGCGCGGCACCTTCCCGGGCGGTGCGGGACGCTACGAATGGGCCAACCTCCCCGAGGCATTTTTGGATGTGCTGCCGGAGCTCGAGACCGCTCTCGGCGACCTGGCGAAGGAACTCGAGGGCTTGGGTGCAGGCGCGGGCGTGGCCAATTGCGCGCGGCGCTCCCAGGGTTTGGCAGCGAGCTTAGGTGCTCTGGGTTCGGTGCCCGACGCGGCGGGATTGCGTTGGGTGGAGGCGGCGATGAACGGGTTGTCGCTGCACTTCACGCCGTTCGAGATTGCGGACCGGCTGCGCGGCTACATCGACGCTCGGCCCTGCGCGTGGGTGTTCACCTCGGCAACGTTGGCGATCGGCGATGACTTCGCGCACTTCGCCAGCCGTATCGGACTGCCGGATGCGCGCACGCTGCACATCGACAGTCCCTTCGATTACCGCGACCAGGCGAGAATCTATTTGCCGCGCAATATGCCGGATCCGCAGCATCCGGCGTTCGCCGCCAGATTCATCGACGCGTGCGCGCCCTTGCTCGAGGCGAGCGGCGGCCGCGCGTTCCTGCTGTACACCAGTTATCGCGGGCTCGCCGACGGCGTCGCGGCCCTCAAGGCGCGCTTCCCCGAGCCGCCGTTCCCGGTGCTGGTGCAGGGCGAGGCGCCGCGCGAGGCGCTGCTCACGCGCTTCCGCGAACTCGGCAACGCGGTGCTGCTCGCGACGGGGAGTTTCTGGGAGGGTGTGGACGTCAAGGGCGAGGCGTTGTCCATCGTCGCCATCGACAAGCTGCCGTTCGCCTCGCCCGACGATCCGTTGCTGAAGGCGCGGCTCGAGGGCATCCGCCGGCGCGGCGGCAATCCATTCTCCGAGTATCAATTGCCGCAGGCGGTGCTCGCGCTGAAACAGGGTGTGGGTCGCTTGATCCGCGACTTCGACGATTTCGGCGTGATCGTGCTGGGCGATCCGCGGCTCAAGACCAAGGGCTATGGCAAGGTATTCCTGATGGCACTGCCGCCCAGTCCCGTGATTACCGAGGCCGCCGCCGGCGCCCAATTCCTGACCGAGCGGTTGAGCCGGCTGCGCGAGCGCCTGTGCGAGTCCTAGCGCTCGATACGGCAACCGAGGCCTGCTCCGTGGCGCTGCTCACCGACGCGGCGTTGAGCGGGGTGTTTGAAGAGGTGGGGCGCGGACATGCCGAAGCGCTGCTCGGTATGGTCGACGCGGTACTGGCGCAGGCCCGGCTCGCTCTCGATGCCCTGGACGGCATTGCGGCGAGCGTCGGTCCCGGCGCATTCACCGGTGTTCGCATCAGCGTCTCCGTGGCGCAGGGATTGGCATTCGGGGCCGGCCTGCCGGTGGTGGCCGTCACGACGCTGGAGGCGCTGGCAGCGCAAGCGCTGCGGCGCGCGGGCGAAGGCGGGGGCGACGGCGGGGGCGGTGCGACGGCGGCGGAACTCGGGCAGTCGGGGTGGAACGAGGGGGCGCAGCGGTGCGCGAACGAGCGGGGCGGGGTGGCAGGGCGAGTGGCTCAGATTCTGGTGTGCCTCGACGCGCGCATGGGCGAGGTCTACTGGGGGTGTTTTCGCGCGGACGTCGAACGGGGTGTGGTGGCGGAGGGACCCATGGCGGTGGGGCCTGCCGCGTCGGTGAGCGTGCCCTTCGCCGGTCCCTTCCTCGGGATCGGACGCGGCTTTGCCGCCTACCCGATTCTTTGTGAGCTGCCCGATCTGGTGCTACCCGAGGGCGCCCGCGAGGCGCTGCCCGACGCCCGCGACATGGCGCGCCTGGGCGCGCTCAAGCTCGCGGCCGGCGAGGGGCTGGATCCGGCGCAGCTCGTACCCGTGTATCTGCGGGATAAGGTAGCCCTGACCGAAGCGGAGCGCGCACAGGCCAAGCGGGCCCCCGCTTGAGCAGTCATGGAACTGTCACAAAGGCGGGCTGTAATAGCGCGCCAGAAGAATCAAGGGACTAGCAATACATGACCGCAAAACGCATCCTCATCGTCGAGGACGAAAAGGCCATCCGAGACATGGTTGCCTTTGGCTTGAGGCGCGCGGGCTATGAGGTGCGCGAGGCCGAGGACTGCCGCGAGGCGCGGGCCCGCATCGTCGATGTCAGGCCCGATCTGATGCTGGTGGATTGGATGTTGCCGGACATGAGCGGTTTGGAGCTCACGCGTTCCTTGAAGCGGGCGAAGGATACCGAGGAGATTCCGGTCATCATGCTGACCGCTCGGGCCGAGGAGCAGGACAAGGTCGGCGGTCTCGAGGGCGGCGCCGACGACTACATCACCAAGCCATTCTCGCCGCGCGAACTGCTGGCGCGCATTCAGGCCGTCCTGCGCCGCGCGGCTCCGGCCGGCGCCGCGGACACCGTGGAGGTGGATGGCCTGAAGCTCGACGATTCCAGCCACCGGGTGAGCGCGGGCGACCGTGAAATTCCCTTGGGCCCGACCGAGTATCGGCTGCTGCATTTCTTCATGACCCACCCGGAGCGCGTGTTTACCCGCGGCCAGTTGCTCGATCGGGTCTGGGGCGGTAATACTTACGTCGAAGAGCGTACCGTCGATGTGCACATTCGGCGGCTGCGCAAAGCGCTCGAGCCTTATCTCTTGGAACGGTTGGTGCAAACGGTGCGAGGTTCCGGGTACCGGTTCTCAGCGCGAGACACCTAAGGCGAGATAACTTGTAAGCCCATGGCATCGATGTGGACCTTCGCACTCGCGCGGCTCGCGGGCATTCTGATTGCGGGCCTGTGCCTCGGCCTGTTGCTGGGACCCATATGGCTCTGGCTCCTCGCCGCCGCCTGCCTGTATCTCGCGTGGCAGTTGGCGAATCTCTACCGTCTCGACCGCTGGCTGCGGCTGCGCTCGCAGATCGATCCGCCCAATCTCGGCGGTATCTGGGGCGATGTGATCGGGCAGGTGGTGCGGCTGCATCGGCGCAAGCAGTTTCACAAGCAGCGGCTGGTGCAGCTGTACCGGGAATTGCGGCGCTCCACGGCGGCGCTTCCCGACGGCGTCATCATCTTGAGCACGCAGAGCGAAATCGTCTGGTTCAACCGCCAGGCCGCGCGCCTGCTCGGACTGAAGCGGCCGGTCGATGTCGGGCTGCGGGTCGACAACCTGATCCGTTCGCCGGAGTTCGTGCACTACCTGCACGGCGACGACTTCGCGATGCCGCTCATCATCCGGCCGCCGGTGCAGGCGGAACTGTATCTGGCGCTGCAGCTGGTGCCGTACGGCGCCGGCCAGTCGTTGCTGCTGGTGCGCGATGTCACGCGCCAGATGCGCCTGGAGGCGATGCGCAAGGATTTCGTGGCGAATGCCTCGCACGAATTGCGCACGCCGCTGACCGTCATCTCGGGTTACCTGGATACGCTCGCCGACGATCCGTCCATCGATGACGCCTGGGCCGGACCGATCAGGGACATGCGTGCGCAGGCGCAGCGCATGAATGCCATCATCGCCGACCTCTTGGAATTGTCGCGACTGGAGTCCACCGACGGCGAGGCGCCGCGCGAGCCCATCGACGTGCCCAGCATGCTGCGGCGGATGCATCGGGACGCACTGGCGAGCGCGGATCGGCCTCGTCAGATCATCTTGGACCTGGAGTCGGACGACGGGCTGTTCGGCTCCATGCAGGAACTCGAGTCGGCGTTCACCAATTTGCTGGTGAACGGAATCAAGTACACCTTGTCGGAAGGTACTGTGCGCATGCGCTGGTGGACCGACCCGGAGGGGGCTTATTTTTCAGTGGTCGACAACGGCATCGGTATTCCCGCCGAACACATCCCGCGCCTGACCGAACGGTTCTACCGCGTCGATGCCGGGCGTTCCCGCGAGCGCGGCGGTTCCGGGCTTGGCCTCGCGATCGTGAAACATGCCTTGCAGCGGCATGGCGGCTGGTTGGACGTGCAGAGTACGGAGGGCAAGGGCAGCACCTTCACGTGTCATTTTCCGCAGCAGCGAATCTGGCAGATGCCGGTGCGAACCGCAGCGAGCGCATGACGTCACATTTATCGCGCAAAGTATTGACGCGCGAGGCAATCGGATGTACATGGGACGCCGTGTAGCGGCCGCGTACGCGACGCTCAAGGCGATGAACTCTCAGCTTCAAGTTCAAGGTAAATCTCATGGAAACGGCCGACCTCACTCATCACATCTCCCGGCGCTTCAACGAAGACCTGGAGAAGGTGCGCAATCAGGTGTTGCAGATGGGCGGCTTCGTCGAGCAGCAGCTGCACAAGGCGATTACCGCGCTGGTGGAAGGCGACAGCCGGCTCGGTGAGTCGGTGGCCACCGACGATTACAAGGTCAACGGCATGGAAGTGTCGATCGACGAGGAGTGCAGCCGCATTCTCGCGATTCGGGCGCCGGCCGCGGGCGACCTGCGGGTCATCGTCGCCATCATCAAGACCATCACCGACCTCGAGCGCATCGGCGATGAGGGCGAAAAGATCGGCTACATCGCCTCCCGGCTCGCCACCATGGAACGGCCGGCCGACAAATACCGCGAAGTGAAGCATCTCGGCCGCCAGGTCGCGCAGATGGTCCACGACTCGCTCGACGCCTTCGCGCGCATGGATTCGCAGGCCGCGCTCAAGACCGCGCAGGAGGACAAGATGGTGGACGAGGAGTACGAATCCATCCATCGTCAGTGCATCACGTTCATGATGGAGGATCCGCGCACCATCCGCCGGGCACTCGAAATCATGTGGATCGTCCGCGCCCTGGAGCGGATCGGCGATCACGCCAAGAATATCTGCGAGTACGTGATTTACATGGTGCATGGCAAGGACATCCGCCATACCTCGCTCGAGGACGTTGCCAAGCAAATAGACGCCGCCCACGCGCTGCCGCGGCGTTGATTGCCCGGATGACGGCCCGCGCTGCCAATTCGTTGGGCTTTGCGGCCTGCGCCGCCTTGCTGGCGTACGCCTACTACGCGCAGTTCGTGATGCATTTGGAGCCGTGCCCGCTGTGCATATTCCAGCGCGTCGGCATTTTCAGCATCGGCGTCATCTTCGCGCTGGCCGCGGCGCACGATCCGGCGGGCTGGGGGCGGCGGGTGTACGCCGGCCTCCTGACGCTGGCGGCGCTCGCGACCATCGGTGTGGCGATGCGGCAGCTCTACATTCAGAGCCTGCCGCCTGGCACCATCGCCGCCTGCGGCGCCTCACTCGATTTCATGCTCAAGGTGTTTCCGCTGACGGACGTGCTGGTCAAGGTGCTGACCGGTTCCGGCGAATGCTCCAAGATCGACTGGCGTTTTCTGGGCCTGGCGATGCCGGCCTGGGTGCTGATCGCGGCCGTTGCGCTCGCTGCCTACGGTCTGTGGGCAAACATGCGTCGCCGACCGCCGGTGCTGCGGTTCTGATGGGGACATCGAAGCCGTCGCCGACGCTGGAATTGACGCAGGAACTGATTTCGCGCGCCTCGGTGAGTCCTACGGATGGGGGCTGCCAGGCGCTGATGATCGAGCGCCTCGAGGCCATCGGCTTCACCGTCGAGAAGCTGCGCTTTGGTCCGGTCGACAACTTCTGGGCCAAACGCGGCAGCGGGGGTCCGGTGTTCTGCTTCGCCGGCCACACCGATGTGGTGCCCACCGGCCCCCTCGACGACTGGCAGACGGATCCTTTTGCGCCCGTCATCAGGGACGGGATTCTGTATGGGCGCGGCGCGGCCGACATGAAAAGCGGCTTGGCTGCCATGCTGACCGCCAGCGAGGAATTCGTCGGCCGTCATCCCGGTCACGACGGCACTCTCGCGTTCCTCATCACCAGCGACGAGGAGGGACCGTCGGTGGACGGCACCAAGCGGGTGGTGGAAGTGCTGCGCGAGCGCCAGGAAACCATCGACTGGTGCCTGGTCGGCGAGCCGTCGAGCGAACTTCGATTGGGCGACACCATGAAGATCGGCCGTCGGGGGAGCCTCAGCGGACGCCTCACCGTGCACGGCATCCAGGGGCATATTGCCTATCCGCAGTCGGCTGACAATCCGATCCATGCCTTGGCACCGGCGCTGGCCGAACTCACCTCGCGGGTGTGGGATCAGGGCAACGAGCATTTTCAGCCGACGAGTTTCCAGGTGTCGAATCTGTCGGCCGGCACCGGCGCACCCAATGTCATCCCGGGTGAACTCAAGGCGCGGTTCAATCTGCGTTTCTCGACCGTGCAAACCGTCGAGGGCCTGCAGGCAACCGTCGAGGCCATCTTGCAGAAACACCGCGTGAATCATTCGCTGGAGTGGTTCGTTTCGGGTCAGCCGTTCCTGACTGCTCCGGGCGAACTGTCCCACGCCGCGACGCGTGCGGTGCAAGAAGAGCTGCGCGTCACGCCGCAGCTCACCACCGGCGGCGGCACGTCGGACGGGCGCTTCATTGCCCCCTTAGGCGCGCAGGTGATCGAACTCGGCGTCGTCAACGCGACGATTCACAAGGTGAACGAATGCGTGCGGGTGGAGGATATCGACCACCTGCACCGGATTTACTGCCGCACGCTCGAACTGCTGCTCGCGTCGTAGCCGCATCGGCGCAGCGGCCGCGGAGCCGCTGCCAGCCGGGTCGGCGTGCGCCGTGACCGCTACTTGACGCTATACCCTCGACCCTCCAGGCAGGCTTCTTGCGCGCGCATGTAGTCGGTGCGCTTGCTCGGGGTGGCGCCGGCGGCGGCGCCTTGAGTCGGGTCGAAGCCGCTCTGGACCGTGGCCCAATGATGGCACTCATATTTGTCCTTGGCCTGCTGCGCGTCGGACTGGCCATTTTTCGGGTATGCGATCAAATCGGTGCCGACAGGCCCCTGCTGCGCGGCGACCTGGCTCTGCAAGCCGTCCGGCGGTGGGACCGTCTCGTACTGCCGCAGGCTTTCGTCGTAGCGGTAGTAGGTGTCGTCCGCGTAGTAGTAGGGGACGCCATCCCACCACCAGGTAGAGTAATAGAGCGGCAGCGACGCAAAATAAAGGCCCAAGCCGAGACCACCCAGGCCCCAGCCCCAACCCCACCCGCCGTAGTAGCCGCCGCGCCAGCCATAGCCGCCGCGGTAACCATAACCGCCTCGATAGCCGTAGCCGCCGCGTCCGCCGTAGCCCCCGCGCCCGCCGTAGCCGCCATGGCCGCCACCGGCGTGGCCACCGCCGCCGCCATGACCGCCACCACCACCACCACCGTGTTGCGCAAGCGCGCCGCCACTCACCAACGCCAGCGCGGCGATGCCGGCAATCAAGGTCGACACTCGGGACTTCGTTCGATTTTGCATAACCCACCAAACAACTGATCGGCGCCGCTGGAAGAGGGGCGGCGCTCGTCACTGATTCTTTCAGGTATCAGTCCCAGAACAACGCAGTGACGCGTTTCGATATCCATGAGTATGACCGTGATTGTCGGTTTCAGTTCAAGAAACCCGCGAGCGCGGCGGTAGGTGTTCTACTACTCGGTTACGCGGTAACCGCAACGATCGCGGGCGCACGACGGACACGTCGGCGGGTCATGTCTTACGTCTCGGGCCTACGTCTTGCGTCGGATGGAAGCGACGGGAACGGGCTTTTTGGCGGGGCGTTGCGCCCCGGCACTCAGGTGCCGGCCGAAGTCCCTGAGGTAAGTCTCCGCCAGCGGCTGCAAGCCGGATTCCATTTTTCGATAGCCTTCGACCAGGCGCTTGCCAAAGGGGGTCAGAACGACGCCGCCTCCGCCACGTCCGCCGGTGGTCGCGACCGCGACGGGCTCGTCGAAACTCACGTTCAGGTCCGCCAGCAGCAACCACGCCCGACGGTAGCTCATGCGCATCTGCCGCGCGGCCTGCGTCAGCGACCCGTTGTTCGCGATGCCTTCGAGCAGTTCGATTTTACCGATGCCCACCGAGCACTCGCGGCCGAAGTCAACGCGGAATCGAACGGTGAGATCCTTCGACATCGATAGCGTCCCTCAAAGCATTCCGACCCAGTCGAGCAACAGAGCGCGGCGCTCGGCGGTCAGTTGGGTGAAGGCTCGCCGGGCTTCGGCCTCGCCATCATGCCACAGGATCGCCGCCACGACGGCCGCGCCGCGATGCGCCGAGGTACGGATGGTCACCCTGAGCGGGTGTAGCTGCGGCCACTCGCCCGTTCGTACCGATCGACGTCACGATGCCGAGATGGTTGGCTCACGGCGTCAAAGTTTCGGGGCGGGCGCCTGCGTGACGGTCACGCGCACCGAGGCCTGGGACGATGCGCTCAGCTGCAGCACGTAGTTCTTGGCACCGGATAGGTCGAACTCGACGACCTTATGCGGTGCATCGCAGCCTTGCTGTCCTTGAAAATCCCGGGTCGCCGCCAATTTGCCGTCGACCGCCACATCGATCCACAACGGCACATCCACCGAGACCCGGTAATTCCCGGCGACGTCGAGATTCAGCTTGGCAAGACCGGCGTACGCGCCATCGGTCAGCATCTTCTTACCCGGCGGCAGCGCGAACGTCACATCGGTCTGGGGCGTGAGCTGCAACTGGTACAGGCGATCGGCGCCGACGACCGGCGCGGCGGCAATGTCCTTGCCCGCCGCCAGCGTGGTGCTCTGCCCGCTGAACAAGGCGCGCTCCTTGTCGACATCCCATTTGAAGCCGGAGCACGGGTCGGCGGCCGGCGTGGGCGCGGCGCAGGCTGCGCCGACGAGCAGGGCGGAGCACAAGGCAAGCATGAGTGTTCGCATGGTAGGTCTCCGGAACGCCTGGAACTTGACGCGCAGGTTGGCGAAGTTCCGGCGCCCCGGGGCATGATAGCCCTCTTCCGCCCCCGGGTTTCGGCCGCCGATGTTCTGCGATCCCGCGTCGACTCGGCCGCCGAGTGGGGTGGTCTGAGGGCTAAAGCATTTCGGGCCGGGTTCGCAGGACGACGGTCACGGTGGTGCCTCGTTCGGGCGTGCTGACGATGGCGAGCTCGGCGCCGATCAGCTGCGCCTGTTCGCGCAAACCGACGATTCCATAGTGACCCGAACGCGGCAGCTCGGTATCGAAGCCGATGCCGTCGTCCGCGATGCGCAGCCGGACATGGCTGCCGTCGACGGTTTGCAGCGCGACGGCGACGCGGCTCGCCATGGCATGCCGCTCGATATTGCGCAGGGCTTCCTCGGCCATGCGGAACAAGGTCTCCGCACGCTCATCGCCGAAGCTCGCCGCCTCCGGGTCCGATGAGAATTCCACGGCCAGGCCGGTGCGATCGCCGAACCGCTCGCACGCGATTGCCAGCGCCGCGCCCAGCCCGGTGTCGCGCACGGCGTTGACCCGCATCTGCGTGATCGCCGTGCGCGCTTCGTTGAGACCCTCGTGGGCCACCTCTTCGGCGCGTGCCAGTTCGTCCGGCAGCGAGGCGGGATCGTGAACTTGGAGTTTACGCAGCAGCCGCACTTCGCTCAGCATGGCCATCATCGAGTGCGCCAGGGTGTCATGCAGATCGCGCGCAATCTTCAGGCGCTCGCGCACGACGGCCGCGTAGCGGGCCTCCTCCGCCAGACGTTGCACTTCGCGGGTCCGCACCGTCACCCGGCGCTCGAGTTCACCGCTCAGAGTCAGCAGTTCGCTGCGTTCCTGCCGCAGATCGTCCAGCACCTTGGCGAAGGCGGCGGCGAGCTGCGCGACTTCGTCGCGCCCCCGCGGTACTTCGATGCGCGCGACTTCGTTGCGGCCCACGGCGCCGGCCGAGCGCGTCAAGCGACGCAGCCGATTCGTCAGATGCCGGGCGCCGAGCGCTCCGATCAGCGCGGTGATCGCACCCAAGCAGATCGAGATCCACAGAATGCGATGGGCCAACGCGTCGGCACGCTGATATACCTGGTCCTTGGGCTCACTCAGCTGGACCTGCCACTGCGGCGCTGCCGCGCGGTCGAGGAGGATCGGTGCCCGGGCGACCAGCACGGTTTGCCCGGCGAGAAGTTCGAAGCGCGGAGCGGCCGATGGCGCCGGCTCGAAGGACGGATTCGGTTCGATGGGTGGGGCGGTCTTGATGACGATGCCTTCCCAAGGCCGGTCGAGCCATGCCGCAGGCCCCACTCGCACCACTTCGCCATCCAAGATCAGCGTTTGCGCAGAGCCTCGGGGATCGAGACTGGCACTGAGGCGCTGCAGCTCGCGCGCGGCCCAGCGCCAGGTGAGGTGCGCGGCGATGACCGCCGTGGTCCGGCCGTCGGCATCGCGCAGCGGCAGCGACACGTCGCCGAGCGGCTGCAGCTTGGCATCGCGCACGGGCTGTGCGATGAGGCCGATCCAGGGGTGCTGCAGCGCCTGCGAGAACCAGGCGCTGTCCGCGACTGTCGCGCCGAGGGGCACGGTGCCGTCGCTGCCGATGACGGTTCCGTTCGGGTCGGCCAACGCGATCCATCCCAGATGCGGATACATCTGCGTCAAATAGGAGAACGTCTGTTCGGGCGTCGCCGAGCGGCTCGCGGCGCGCGCCGCCGTAAAACGCGAGTCGAGGGCTTGACCCAAATCGGAGCCGAGCTGATCCGTCTCGAGCACGAGCCGCCGCACATGCTGCTGCACGACGATTTCCCGTGCGACCCGGCCCACCCAGAGCGAGGCCGTGACCGCGAAGCTCGCGGTCAGTGCGACGACCAGCCAGATCAGTCCGGCCACCAGGCTGCGCCGCGGGTCCATGCCTTGAATCAGAGCGCTAGTCATCGGTAGGAAGGCCCACGGGGGTGGATAAGCCAGCAGGTGACGAAAGTCACTTCCAAATGATGCCTGTCGGGTCGCATGATTGCCAATGAGTCTCAGCGCCGAGCACGTTTCATGACCACGGAAGAGCCGGGCTGCCCGCCGCGAGTCCGCATCCTGATAGCGGAAGATCAAGCGCTCGTGCGGCGCGGAACCAGCGTGCTCCTCTCCATGGAAACGGACATGGAGGTGGTCGGCCAGGCTCAGTCAGTTGGTTCCATCCCTCCAATCACCCCTGGCTGCCGACCGTTCGCGGGGTTCCGATTCATTGCATTAAGTTCAATCCGCCGAGTTGAATCGAACGTGGGCGTCCCCGGCCCGCGCCGCGCGGTCGAGAATGCCGAGCATGGCCGCCAGGCGGCACGCCTCATCCCGTGCCCGATTGTTACGCTCAGCCACAGCGGTAATTTACGTAAAAAACCGCAAGTTTTTGGTGCATGTCATAAAAATGTAACGTTCGCCGTCGAACATGCCCGCCAAGAAATGGATGCGGGATGCTCGCGTGCGCTTGCACGAGCGTGCCCTTCCGACCCGCTCATGTGAACTTTTCCGTTACAAAACGAAGGACCTTTAACCATGCAACCCACTAGATCACTGATTATCGGCGCGAGTCTCGGAGCGCTCATCAATCTTGCAGTGACGAGCGGCGCCGAGGCGAAGTCCTCGGACGACGCGAAAGAAACGGCGCGGCAGATTCAGGCGCTGCGCGACCAGATCGATGCTCTGCAACGCAAGGTCGATGCGCAGGCCGCCGCCGAGCAGCAGACCAAGGCTCAGGCCGACGCCGCCTCGGCACAGGCCGTGACCGCGACCGCATCCGCGAATGCCGCCGCTGCGGCCATTCCGTCGCAGGTGCAGACGGCGATCGAGGCGGCGAAGCCGAAGACCGACAAGATCTACTACAAAGGCGTGAGCCTGACGCTGGGCGGCTACGGCGCTCTCGAAACCATTTACCGCACCAAGAACGAAACAGCCGACATGGCCTCGTCGTTCAGCGGCATTCCGTACCCGAACAACGCGGTGGGACACACCGGCGAACTCCGCTTCAGCGCCCGCCAGAGCCGCATCACGGCGCTGGCGGAAGGCGATCCGACGGCGGATGTGCATTTGTCGTTCTACGGCGAGCTCGATTTCCTGGGCGCCGCGCAGACCGCCAATTCCAATGAGACCAATTCCTACACGCCGCGCATTCGCGTCATGTACAACCAGATCGATTGGGCCGACGAAGGCCTGCACTTCCTGGCCGGCCAGAACTGGTCGCTGGTCACCCTGCAGGGCAAAGGCATCACGCCGCGATCGGAAGATATACCGCCGACGATCGACGCGCAGTACATACCGGGATTCTCATTCACCCGCCAGCCGCAGATCCGCATCACCAAGGACTTCGACAAGCTGTTCTGGGTGGGCGTGTCGCTCGAAAATCCCCAAACCACGTTCTACACCAGCTCGACGGCTTATCCCAAGAGCGTCAATTTGACGGACAACGCGCCGGCCGGTTCGGGCTTCAACAGCGCCAACACGCTGTCGCTCAATCACATTCCGGATGTCGTCGCCAAGGTCGCCTACGAGCCGGTGGTGGCGGATCGCACGGTGCATCTCGAAGTCTTCGGCTTGTATCGCAGCTTCTACGAACGCCTCAATCTCGAAAACCAGAATGTCAACGGCGGCGGCGCCGGCGTCGGCCTGAACGTGCCGGTGATTCCGGGCGTGCTCGACTTCCAGGTCTCCGGGATGGCGGGCAAGGGCATCGGCCGCTACGGCGCGGCGCAATTGGTCGATGTGACTTTCAATTCGGCGGGAGCCATGAAGCCGATCAGCGAGATTCAGGGGTTGGCCGGCCTGACCCTGCATGCCTCGCCAGCCCTGGACATTTACGTGTTCGCGGGTGAGGAGAAGGAAAGCGCACAGGCGTATTACGGGAATTCCGGGACCGGCGTCACGGCCTACGGCTACGGCAATCCGCTCTACGTCAACAGCGGTTGCGCGTATGAAGGCGCGCCGGGCGCCTGCACCGGCAACACGCGGGTGGTGGAACAAGGCACTGCCGGCTTCTGGTACAAGCCCTGGAACGGCAAATCCGGCAGATACCAGGTCGGCATGCAGTACTCTTACACCGAGCGTAAAGCGTTTGCGGGTGCCGGCGGCCTCGATCCCATCGCCAACGACAGCATGGTGTTTGCGAGCTTCCGCTACTACCCGTTCTGAGCGCCCGGCCGCTGATCGGCGAGTCGTGAAAACAGGGCTGCGTCGCGAGGCGCGGCCCCTTTTAATTTGGGCGAACCCCAAGGAATTGGAGCAAACATGACGACAACAACTCTGAAACGTCTCGCAGTGGCCGGCTTGGCATTGTGCGCGACCGTGGCCGTTGCAGCGACCGACATCTCCGGCGCCGGCGCTACCTTCCCGTATCCGATCTACGCCAAATGGGCGGATGCCTACAAGAAATTGACCGGTGTCGGCCTCAATTATCAGTCGATCGGCTCGGGTGGCGGCATCAAGCAGATCAAGGCGAAAACGGTCACCTTCGGCGCCTCCGACATGCCGTTGAAACCGGAAGACTTGACCGCCGCCGGGCTGGTACAGTTCCCCATGATCATCGGCGGAGTGGTCCCCGTGGTCAACATCAAGGGCATCGGCGCGGGTCAATTGCAGCTGGATGGCGCGACCATCGCAGCCATCTATCTGGGCGACATCGCGAAATGGGACGACCCGCAGATCAAGAAGTTGAATCCAAAGCTGGCTCTGCCCAGCACGGCGATCGCGCCGGTCTATCGATCGGACGGATCGGGCACCAATTTCCTGTTTTCGGATTACCTGTCGAAGGAAAGCGCGAAGTTCAAGTCGACCATCGGTGCGAACTCGTCCGTGCAATGGCCGACCGGCATCGGTGCGAAGGGCAATGAAGGCGTTGCCAACATGACCACGCAAACCGACGGCGCCATCGGCTACGTCGAATATGCCTACGCCAAACAGAACAAGATGGCGTTCACGGCGTTGACCAACAAGGCCGGAAAGTCGGTCGCCCCCAGCGCGGACACGTTCCAGGCGGCCGCCGCCAACGCGGACTGGACCCATGCGGAAGGCTATTATTTGATTTTGACCGATCAGGATGGCGTCAAGAGTTGGCCAATCACCGGCGCAAGCTTTATCCTAGTCTACAAGGAGCCCTCGGATGCGGCGGCGGTCGGCGAGGCCCTGAAGTTCTTCGCTTGGGCATATAAGGACGGCGGCGCGATGGCTGCCGCGCTGGACTATGTCCCCTTGCCCGCGTCCTTGATTGCGCAGGTCAAGGCCACGTGGGCCTCGACGATCAAGACGGGTGGTCATCCGGTTTACACTGGAAAATAGCGCCGCAGGGTTCGTTGTAGGGTTGAGATTTCACGTACGGCGGGAGCCGGTGCGCGGCGCGTACCGGCTTTTGCCGCTTAATCGTGCTGTAGGAGCGGAACTGACATCGTGGCGATCATCGATCCGGGGCACGCCGCAAAGCAGTTGGTTTACGAAAGAGTCTTCCGCGCCGCGACTCTGACCGCAGCCGTCCTGGTCTTGCTCATTCTGGGCGGCGTTGCCGTGTCCTTGATTCGTGGCGCATGGCCCGCGCTCAAGCATTTCGGGTTTTCGTTCGTTACGCGGGAGATCTGGAACCCGGTGACCGACGAGTACGGGGCGTTGGCGCCGATTTACGGAACGGTCGTCACGTCGCTGATCGCGATGCTATTGGCGGTACCGACCGGTTTCGGCATCGCCCTGTTTTTGACCGAGTTGTGTCCGCCGTTGCTGAAACGGCCGATCGGCGTTGCGGTCGAATTGCTGGCTGCGGTGCCCAGCATCATATTCGGCATCTGGGGTCTTTTCGTTCTTGCGCCGCTTCTGCAGCGCCATGTACAGCCGTGGCTCATCGAGCATGCGCATCCCATTCCGGGAATCGGCAAACTGTTCATGGGCCCGCCGTTCGGCATCGGCATTTTCACCGCGGGGATCGTTCTCGCCATCATGGTCCTGCCGTTCATCGCCGCGACCATGCGCGATGTCTTCGATACGGTTCCGCCCATGCTCAAGGAGTCCGGGTACGGACTCGGCGCCACCAAGTGGGAAGTCATCTGGAACGTGGTGGTGCCGCATTCGCGCGTCGGCGTCGTCGGCGGCATCATGCTCGGGCTGGGACGGGCGCTCGGCGAGACCATGGCGGTGACGTTCGTCATCGGCAACGCACATCGCATCAGCACCTCGTTGTTGGCGCCGGGTACCACGATTTCATCGGCCATTGCCAATGAATTCACCGAGGCCGTCGGCGATCTCTACACGTCATCCTTGATCGCGCTCGGCCTCTTGTTGTTTCTCATCACGTTCACCGTGATCGCCGCCGCCCAGTGGATGCTGCGCCGGCTCGAACGCCGCTCGGTGGCCTAAAGTCATGAACCGGCGCCTGGTCCGTAAATTGCAGAATGGCCTGTTTCTGGTGCTGTCCCTGGTGGCTACTCTGACGGGGTTGGCGTGTCTCGCGGCCATCCTGTGGACCTTGATAACCCATGGGGCGGCGGGTCTGTCCTGGCACCTGTTCACGGAAATGACTCCACCGCCCGGCAGCCAGGGCGGACTGCTCAACGCGCTGTATGGCAGCGCCGTGATGACCCTCCTCGGAATCTTGATCGGCTCGCCGATCGGCGTACTGGCGGGCACTTATCTGTCGGAGTACGGGCGTCATTCCCGGTTGAGCACGCTCATCCGCTTCATCAACGACGTGCTGCTGAGCGCGCCCTCCATCATCATCGGGCTGTTCATCTATGAACTCGTGGTGGTCAAGATGGGGCATTTCTCCGCCATCGCCGGAGCGCTGGCGCTCGCGGTGCTGGCGATTCCGGTGACACTGCGCACCACCGAGGACATGTTGAACCTCGTGCCCCTCGGAATGAAGGATTCATCGGCCGCGCTCGGCGCCTATCCGTGGCGAACCATCGTGAGCGTCCTGTATCCTGCCGCCCGCAGCGGCATCGTCACCGGCTTGCTGCTGGCCATCGCGCGCATCAGCGGCGAGACCGCGCCGTTGCTGTTCACGGCGCTCAACAACCAGTTCTGGAGCACGGAGTTGAATGCGCCCATGGCGAACCTGCCGGTAGTCATTTTTCAATTCGCGTTGAGTCCCTACAAGGATTGGCAGAACCTTGCCTGGGCGGGGGCGCTCATCGTCACCGCCAGCATCTTGATCCTGAGCATTTCCGCGCGTGTGCTGCTGGCCATGCTGCAGGCTGAACGGGGGTCCGGACGGTGATCCCGACGACCAAACCGCCGAAGCACTTGAAAGTCCGGGGACCGTTTCCGCAGGCCGTCCCGGAAATCGTCGATACCGGTCCGCCCAAGATCGAAACCCGCTCGCTCAATTTCTTCTATGGCGAGTTGCAGTCGCTGTACAACATCAACATGAAGCTGGCGGATCATTCGATCACGGCCTTCATCGGCCCCTCCGGCTGCGGCAAGTCGACCCTGCTGCGCGTGCTGAATCGAATGTACGCTTTGTATCCGAAGCAGCGGGCGGAAGGGGAGGTCTTGATCGGCGGCAGGGATATCCTGGGGCCGTCGGTGGATGTCGCCGAACTGCGCTATCGCGTCGGCATGGTGTTTCAAAAACCGACGCCGTTCCCGATGTCGGTATACGACAACGTCGCGTTGGGCTTGCGGCTCGCGGGCGGGTTGGGCAACGCCGACCTCAAGGTTCGCGTGGAGTCCGCGCTGCGCGATGCGGCAATATGGGATGAGGTGAAGGACAAGCTGCACGCCGACGGGCGCAGTCTGTCGGGGGGGCAGCAGCAGCGTCTGTGCATCGCGCGTGCGATCGCCGTGCAGCCTGAGGTGTTGCTGCTGGACGAACCCACGGCGGCGCTCGATCCCATCTCGACGCTGCGCGTGGAGGAAACGCTGCAGGCGCTGCGCGAAAAATATTGTATCGTGGTGGTGACGCACAATTTGCAGCAGGCTGCGCGCGTGTCCAACGTGACGGGATTCATGTACCTGGGCGAACTCGTCGAAATCGGACCTTCGAATCAAATCTTTACCTCCCCGATCAATCGAAAGACGGACGACTACATCACCGGGCGCTTCGGCTAGAGTTGCAACGAGGACGCCGTGGAAGAAATCTCCGTCATAAACCGCGCCGCAGGCGGCCCGTCAGCCGGCGCGGGCGCATCTCTGCCGCCGGCACCGGGTCGCGACATCGTCCGCGATCCCATCATGACCGCGCGCGGCGTCAATGTGTATTACGGCGACAAGCACGCCGTCAGGAACGTCAGCCTCGATATCGGACACAACCAGGTGCTGGCGATGATCGGTCCGTCCGGATGCGGCAAATCCACGTTCCTGCGCTGCCTGAACCGCATGAACGATACGATTCCGAGCGCGCGGGTCGAAGGCGTGATCACCCTGGACGGACAGGACATCTACGATCGCAAGCAAGACGTGGCACAGCTGCGCGCCCGCGTCGGCATCGTGTTTCAAAAACCGACACCGTTTCCGCAGTCCATTTACGCAAACGTCGCCTATGGACCGCGCATCCACGGCCTCACCAAGAATCGCGGCGACATGGATGAACTCGTGAACAGCAGCTTGCAGCGCGCGGGACTGTGGGACGAGGTGAAAGACCGGCTCTCGCAACCGGGTACCAGCCTGTCGGGCGGTCAACAGCAGCGCCTGTGCATCGCGCGAACGATCGCGGTCAATCCCGAAGTGATCCTCATGGACGAACCGACCTCCGCGCTCGACCCGATCGCGAGCGCCAAGATCGAGGATCTGATCGACGAACTCAAGGCGAACTACGCGATCGCCATCGTGACCCATAACATGCAACAGGCGGCGCGCGTCTCGCAGCGCACCGCGTACTTTCACCTGGGCGATCTGGTCGAGGTGGGTCCTACGGACCTCATGTTCACCAACCCCCAGCAAAAGCTGACCGAGGACTATATCACCGGACGGTTTGGCTGATCGAGCGGCGCATGGAGCGCGTGCATCCGCCGGGCGTGTTCGTCGCAGCGGCTCGGCATAACGGCCGGAACTAAGGTGATAACGATCTCGTCTATGCGTTTCGTATCCGGCATATCTATTTGCATTAGAATTCAGCGCTATTATCGCCCGACGATATCAATAACAGGGATGATTCGTTGTTCACCGTGCATGGCCGATTCGATGAGGTGACTCCGGCGCGCAATCGCGCAAGGGCTCACGCGGCGGGCGCTTTGGTGCTTTTCGCTTGGCTGTTCGCGGCGCCGGCCGCACACGCGCAGTATTTCTCGCTGGGCAAGCCGACCTACCCGCTCGAATTCTACGATATCGATTTTACCAATCTGGCGGATCCGGCCAACCGCACCGGGTTCTTGGACTCCCTGCACTATATCCCGCTCGGCATGGGTTCGGAGTCCTACCTCTCGCTCGGCGGAGAATTCCGCGAGCAATACTGGAATCAAGTCAACGAGTCGCACGCTCTTCGGGCGCCCACTCGCAATGGCTATGATCTGCAGCGGCTGGTTGCCGATGCCTACCTGCATGTCGACTCGCACGTGGCGGCATTCGTGCAGCTTGCCCGCGCGGACCAATTCGACAAGATCAGCCCCAGCACGACGGACGAGAGCCGCGGGCGCGTCCAGCAAGGTTTCCTGGAACTGAAGGAGCCGATCGGGCCGGTGGACTGGACGACCCGCGTGGGGCGGCAGGAAGTGACGCTCGGATCGGGGCGCTTCGTCTGGGTCAACGACAGTTCCAATATCCGCACCACTCACGATGGCGCCCGGCTGCACGCTCAGTTTCAGGACGGCGCCACCGTCGATCTCGTCGCCACCAGGCCGGTCACTCCGACGTACGACGCCTTCGACGACTGGTACACGCATTCGGGCAGCTTCGGCGCGGTCTATGCGAGCGAGCCGTTCCTGCAGAACCAGTTCCATGTCGACGAGTATTACTACTACCGCCGCAATCCCGGTGCGCAATACGCCGCGCTCACCGGCAGTGAAGATCGAGATACTGTCGGCGGGCGCGTCTGGGGCGCCTTCGGCGGTTTCAAATTCGACGGCGATTTCGCCTATCAATACGGTACGTTCGACACGAAAACTCTGTCGAAGACCATCTCGGCGTTTGCGACCTCGACGCGCGTGCTGTACACCTGGGAGGAGGTGCCTCTGCAGCCCGGCGTGCAATTTCAAACCAGCTACTTCAGCGGCAGCGACAACCCAAAAAGCGGAACTATCGGCACGTTCAGCGCGCCTTTCCCGCGGCCGACGCTGCTCAACTATGCCGGTCTCGAAACGCTGGAAAATCTGTTCGAGGCCTACCCGTCGTTTCTCTTCAGTCCGGCCTCGCAGCTCGTCCTCCGGTTCGGACCTCAGGCTCTGTGGCGCGCCAACGTCAATGATGCCGTCTATATTTCCCGGGCAACGCCCCTGACCAAGACGTTGAACGATAAGGCCCGCTACGTCGGCACCAACCTGACGTGGACCGCGCAATGGAGAGTCGCGCCCAACGTCACGGTGTTTGGCGAGTATGTGCGGGAAATCGCCGGGAAGGCCATCACGCTCGCGGGCGGGCATGGCGCCGACGTGGGCGTGATTCAGATCGATTTCAATTTTTGAGAATCATGCGGGACGTAGGCTTCCGCCCGGCCTCGATCAGTCCGTATTGCGCAGCAGCTCGTTCAAGGACGTCTTGGCGCGCGTCTGCGCATCGACGCGTTTGACGATGACGGCGCACGCGAGACCGTATTTGCCGTTCTTGGCCGGCAGGGTGCCCGGCACGACCACCGCGCCGGCCGGAACCCGGCCGTACAGCACCTCGTCGCGTTCGCGGTCGTAGATGCGCGTGCTCTGGCCGATGAACACGCCCATGGAAATCACGGCGCCGGTCTCGACGATCACGCCTTCCACGATTTCCGAACGCGCGCCGATGAAGCAGTTGTCCTCGATGATGGTGGGACTCGCCTGCAGCGGTTCGAGCACGCCGCCGATGCCGACGCCGCCGGACAAGTGCACGTTCTTGCCGATCTGTGCGCAGGAGCCCACCGTGGCCCAGGTATCGACCATGGTGCCGGAGTCCACGTAGGCGCCGATATTCACGTAGCTCGGCATCAGCACCACATTGGACGCAACGAAGGCGCCGCGGCGGACCGTTGCGGGAGGTACCACGCGCACGCCGGCCGCCGCGAACCGCGACTCGTCCCAGCCGTGGAATTTGAGCGGCACCTTGTCGTAGAACGACAGAACGCCGGCGGTCTGCGGGGCGTTCGAGGCGATGCGGAACGACAGCAGTACGGCCTTCTTCAGCCATTCGTTCACGTGCCAGCCGCCGCTGCGCGGCTCGGCCACGCGCAGCGTGCCTGCGTCGAGCAGTTCGACCGCGGTCTCGACCGCGTTGCCGATCTCGGGAGAGGTGGCGCTGGGCGTGATGTTCACCCGCTGTTCGTAGGCGGCCTCGATGGTCGCCTGAAGATCTTGGTAAGGCATGGATTCCGTCGTTGTTACGCGTCTGCTACGCGCGCGCGGGATCGCGGCGGTCGAGGGCAAGCACCAGCGAGTCCTGCACGCGCCGACAGGCTTCGTCCGATAGGATACGGCCATCCGAATCCGTAATGTAGAAAACGTCCTCGGCTCGCTCGCCGACGGTCATGATTTTCGCGCCGTTGATCGCCACGTGTTCGGCCTTGAACACCTTGCCCACTTCGGACAAGAGGCCGGGGCGGTCGGCGGCGATCAATTCCAGAATGGTACGGTCGTTGCGGGCATCGAGACTGAAATTCACCTGGGTGGGGGTCGAGAACATGCGTACCTGGCGCGGCGCGCGGCGGGTCACGGTGAGCGGCGAATCCTCCGGCTGCTGCAGATTGCGCCATAGGCCGCGCTCGATCTCGCGCAGGCGATCGGCATCCGCGATGACGGCGCCGTTGTCCTCGAGCACCACGTAGGTTTCCAAGCTGAAACCGTTGGCGCTGGTGATGAGGCGCGCATCGACCACGTTGAGGCCCATCTGATCGAGCACCGCGGTGGTGCGGGCGAAGCTGTGCTGGCGGTGCGGGGTATAGGTCAGTACCGCGGTGCCGCCGCGATCGGTGAGCTGGCGAATCGCCACCAGGGGCGCGTCGTCCGGCGGCTCGCGGGCCGCATCCCGCGCCGCGTTGCGTTCCGCGAGCACACTGGTCTGCCAGGCGATCTCCTCGGGGGTATAGCGCAGGAAATAGGCTTCGGTCCATTGCGACCACACGCGCAAGATCTGCGCCTCCGGAATCGCCGGCATTTTCTCGCGAGCGTGTGCTTGAGTCTCGCGAATCAGTTCGTCCTGATCGACCGGCGTTTCGAGTCCACGGCGCAGGGCGCGTTTGGTGCGTTCGTAGAATTCCTCGAACAACCGCGCCTTCCAGGCGTTCCACAGTTTCGGATTGGTGCCGCGGACGTCGGACACCGTCAACACGTAGAGATAATCCAGATGAGCTTGGTCGCCGACCTGGGCCGCGAAGGCATGGATGATGTCGGGATCGCTGATGTCTTTTTTCTGCGAGGTGATCGACAGGATCAAATGATTGCGCACCAGCCACGCCACCAAGCGGGCTTCATAGCGGCCGAGCCCCTGCTCCAGGCAGAACGCTTCGGCGTCGACCGCGCCCAGCTCGGAATGATCGCCGCCGCGGCCCTTGGCGATGTCGTGGAACAGCGCCGCGAGGTAGGCGAGTTCCTGGCGCGGCAGCGACTGCATGATCTGGCTCAAGTTCGGGAATTCGTCGTTGAACTTCGGCATTGCCAGACGGCGCAGATTGCTGACCACGAACAGCGTGTGCGCATCCACCGTGTAGGCATGGAACAAGTCGTATTGCATGCGGCCGACCACACGGCCGAACGAGGGAATGTAGCGGCCGAGTACCCCGTACAGATTCATGCGGCGCAGCTCGTGCGTCACCCCGACGGGCGCGCACAGAATTTCCATGAACAACCGGTGATGGCGCGGATTCTGGCGGAATTCCTCGTCGATGAGCCAGACATGAGTGCCGATCAGGCGAATCGTTTCGGCTCGTACCCCGCGCAATTCGGGATGCTGCTGCAGGAGCACGAACAGTTCCAGGAGCGCCGACGGGAAGCGCGCGAACACTTCCGGGTGCGTGACTTCCAGATAGTCGTTGCGGATCTGGAAACGGGGGTTGATGGGGACGGGCGGTCCGCTCTGCGTCAGGATGGCCTCGCGAAACAGCTGCAGCAGCATTTCGTTGAGCAGGCTCACGTCCATCACGGTGCGGTAATACTTCTGCATCAGCTGCTCGACCGCCAGCGTGAAGCTCGCGTCCTCGTAGCCGAACAGTTTCGCCAGCTTGATCTGATAGTCGAACAACAGCCGGTCCTCACGGCGTCCCGTGAGCACGTGCAGACCGAAGCGCACCTTCCAGAGGAAGGACTGGCCGGCTTTCAGCTTGCGCAGCTCCTCGCGGGTGAGAAATCCATGCGCCACCAGTTCATCGAGCGTGTCGGTACCGAAGTGCCGCTTCGCCACCCAGCCGATGGTTTGAATGTCCCTGAGGCCGCCGGGACTGGATTTGACGTTGGGCTCGAGGTTGTAGGCGGTGTCGAAATACCGATGGTGGCGTTCGGCCTGTTCCTTGCATTTCGCCTCGAAGAAATCCTGCGAAGACCAGAGCCGATCGGGGGCGAGCGCGCGCCGCATGCCCGCGAACAAGGACTCGGGCCCGGCCAGGAGCCGTGCCTCGAACAGGGTGGTCGCCACGCTGATGTCGGCCAGGCTCTCGCGCTGGCAGTCATCGATGGAACGGACGCTATGGCCGACCTCGAGGCCGATGTCCCAGAGGAAGGTCAGGAATTTTTCGATATCGGGCTGCCAGTCGGCGGAGTCGCTTTTCGGCAGCAGCACCATGATGTCGATGTCCGAGCTGGGATGCAGTTCGCCCCGGCCATAGCCGCCGACCGCCACCAGCGCCAAATCGTCGGCAAAGCGGCCGGCATGGCGGACCCACGCGGCGCGCAATGCGATATCGACCAGGCGGGCGCGATCGAGCACCAGATCTTCGATGGCCTCGTCGGCGACGAATCGCTCTTTCAGCAGCTCGGTGCCCCGGTCCAGCACCTGACGGAAGACCACGGGGGAGAATTGGCCGCTGTGCAGGGCCTCTGGCGCAGTCGTCAAATAGGCCCAATCGGCCGGCGGCTCGAGGAATTTACCGCGCGCGCTCAAGAGACCGCTCGTTCGAGGCCTGGCGCCTTCATTTCACAAGAGACCGCTCGTTCGAGGTCTGGCGCCTTCATTGCAAGGGTCTGCCCGCTCAAGAGACCGCCGCGGCGGCGGGCTGCACGTCGCGTGCGGCCAGGTCCTCGGCGCTCAGCGTGAGCACCTCGAACCCCGCATCCGTGACCAGAATCGTGTGCTCCCACTGCGCGGACAGGGATTGGTCCTTGGTTACCACCGTCCAGCCGTCCGGCAGCAGCCGCACGTCGCGGCGCCCGGCATTGATCATGGGTTCGATGGTGAAGGTCATGCCCGTGGTCAGTTCGAGACCGGTTCCCGGTTTGCCATAATGCAGAACCTGGGGATCCTCGTGGTATACCCGGCCGATGCCGTGGCCGCAATACTCCCGCACCACCGAGAAATGGTTGCCTTCGGCGAAGGTTTGAATGGCATGCCCGATGTCGCCCAAGTGCGCTCCCGGCTTGACTACGCGAATGCCGCGCCACATGGCCTCGTGGCAGGCTTCGGCGAGGCGGCGGGCGGCCACCGGCGCAGGCCCTACGAAGTACATACGGCTGGTGTCGCCGTGGAACCCGTCGCGGATCACGGTCACGTCGATATTGATGATATCGCCCGCTTTGAGCTTCCGGTCGCCCGGAATGCCATGACAGACCACGTGGTTCACGGAGGTGCAGATGGTCTTCGGAAAGCCGCGATAGTTGAGATTGGCCGGGATGGACTGCAAGTCCTCCACGATGTAGTCGTAGCAGCGCTTGTCCAGCTCGTCGGTGGTGACGCCCGGCTGGACGAACGGCTCGATCATGTCCAGAACACTCGCTGCCAGCCGTCCGGCCGCCCGCATTTTGTCCTGTTCCGCGGGCGATTTGATGGTCACGTTCATAGGGTACTTGGGCTTTGTTTCCGTTAAGTGTTCATGGTATAAAGCGCGGCTCTTTTTAACAACCCCGCACGCGTGTCGTCACAATCGGCCGGGTGCCCGTTGCCAAGACTCGAAAATGCAGGCGCAAGCCCGCCTTTTCAAGGATTCGACGGGTTGCCGATTGGGATGCGCGGAGGCTCAACCCGACCAGGAGATTTTTCTATGACCAGCGTGTCAATGCGACAGATGCTGGAAGCGGGCGTCCATTTTGGACATCAAACTCGCTTCTGGAACCCGAAAATGGCCCCGTTCATTTTCGGAGAACGTAACAAGATCCACATCATCAACCTCGAGAAGACCCAGCCCCTGTACGCCACGGCGGCGGCCTTCGTGAAGGGCGTTGCGGCGGAGGGCGGCAAGATACTGTTCGTCGGTACCAAGCGCTCGGCCCGCGATGCGATCCAAAAAGAGGCCTCGCGATGCAACATGCCCTACGTGAACCAGCGGTGGCTGGGCGGCATGCTCACCAATTTCAAGACCATCCGCCTGTCGATCAAACGGCTGAACGAATTGGACGAGATGGCGCAGAACGGCTCTCTGGATCGCCGCGGCAAGAAAGAGGCGCAGATGCTGCGCCGGGAAATGGAGAAGCTGCTGCGCAGCTTGGGCGGCATCCGGCACATGACGGCGCTCCCCGATGCGCTGTTCGTCATCGACGTGGGCCACGAGGAAATCGCCATCGCCGAGGCTAAAAAGCTCGGCATTCCGGTGGTCGCGGTGGTGGACACCAATTGCTCGCCCGATGGCATCGACTACGTCATTCCGGGCAACGACGACGCGATGCGCGCCA
>PLAH01000027.1:32807-33236 GCA_003134045.1 Gammaproteobacteria bacterium | reverse complement strand
CGGCGACCAGATGGCGGTGCACGTGCCGCTGTCGCTCGAGGCGCAGCTCGAAGCGCGCGTGCTGATGATGTCGACCAACAACATCCTGCACCCGGCGAACGGTCAGCCCATCATCGTGCCGTCGCAGGACGTGGTGCTCGGGTTGTACTACATGACCCGGGAAAAGGTCGGTGCCAAGGGCGAGGGGATGGCATTCAGCGACGTGGCCGAAGTCCATCGCGCCTATGAGAGCCGCAACATCGATCTGCAAGCCAGGGTCAAGGTGCGTCTGTCCGAATGGACGCGCGCCGAGAAAGGCGCGCAGTTGGTGCAGAAGGTGCGGGTGGTCAGCACCACCGCCGGCCGGGCGCTGTTGTCGGAGATTCTGCCCCGCGGGCTGTCCTTCGATGCCATCAACCAGGACATGACGAAGAAGATCATCTCCGCGAC
>PLAH01000027.1:0-32781 GCA_003134045.1 Gammaproteobacteria bacterium | reverse complement strand
ACCAACGGCGAGCGCTACAACAAGGTGGTCGACATCTGGTCGCGTACCAACGACCAGGTGGCCAAGGCCATGATGGAGAAGTTGGGCACCGACGAGGTCACCGACTCCAAGGGCAACAAAGTCCGTCAGAAGTCCTTCAATTCGATTTTCATGATGGCCGACTCGGGCGCTCGCGGTTCCGCCGCGCAGATTCGTCAGCTGGCCGGCATGCGCGGACTCATGGCGAAGCCCGACGGTTCCATCATCGAAACGCCGATCACGGCGAATTTCCGTGAAGGCTTGAACGTACTGCAGTACTTCATCTCGACGCACGGCGCGCGTAAAGGCTTGGCCGACACCGCATTGAAGACGGCGAACTCCGGGTACCTGACGCGTCGTCTGGTCGATGTGGCGCAGGATCTGGTGGTCACCGAAATCGATTGCGGCACGGGTTACGGCTTGTCCATCACGCCCATCGTCGAGGGCGGCGACGTGGTCGAAGGCCTGGGCGAGCGGGTTCTGGGCCGCGTGGTCTCGGAAGATGTCGTCATGGCCTCCACCGGCGAAGTATTGGTCAAGGCAGGTGTCTTGATCGATGAAAAGCTGGTCAAGCTCTTGGAAAAGATGGGTGTGGATCAGGTCATGGTGCGTTCGCCCATCACCTGCGAAACCCGCTACGGCGTTTGTGCGCAGTGCTACGGCCGCGATCTGGGCCGCGGTCATCGCATCAACATCGGCGAAGCGGTGGGCGTCATCGCGGCGCAGTCGATCGGCGAGCCGGGAACCCAGCTCACCATGCGCACCTTCCACGTCGGCGGCGCGGCCTCGCGAGCGGCGGCGGCCAACGGCGTCGAAGTCAAGAGCAAGGGCACCATTCGCCTGCACAACATCAAGACGGTGCGCCACGAGAAGGGTCATCTGGTCGCGGTCTCCCGCTCCGGTGAACTGGGCGTGGTTGATGAGTTCGGCCGCGAGCGCGAGCGTTACAAGATCCCCTACGGCGCCACCATCACCGTGAACGATGCGGATGTGGTCAGCGCAGGGCAGTCGGTCGCGAACTGGGATCCGCATACTCACCCCGTGGTCACCGAAGTGGCCGGTATGATCAAGTTCTCCGATTTCGTCGACGGCATCACCGTCACGACTCAGGTGGACGACGTCACCGGTTTGTCGAGCACGGTCGTGCTGGATCCGAAGCAGCGCGGTTCGGGCGGCAAGGACCTGCGTCCGGTGGTGCGCCTGACCAATGCCAAGGGCAAGGAAGTCACCTTCGCCAATACGGACATTCCGGCGGTCTACGCCTTGCCGGCGGGCGCCATCGTCAGCCTGGAAGACGGTTCCAAGGTGTCGGTGGGCGACGTCATCGCGCGTATCCCGCAGGAGTCCTCCAAGACCCGCGACATCACGGGCGGTCTGCCGCGCGTGGCCGACTTGTTCGAGGCGCGCAAGCCGAAGGATTCCGCGATTCTGGCGGAGCGCAGCGGTACGGTGAGCTTCGGCAAGGAGACCAAGGGCAAGCGCCGCTTGATCATCACCAACGAGGCCAGCGACAAGTACGAGGAGCTGATTCCCAAGTGGCGTCATCTCAACGTGTTCGAAGGCGAACAGGTGGACAAGGGCGAAGTCATTGCCGATGGCGAGCCCAACCCGCACGATATCTTGCGGCTCCGAGGCGTCGAGGCACTGGCCAACTACCTGGTTCGCGAGATTCAGGACGTGTATCGGCTGCAGGGCGTGAAGATCAACGACAAGCACATCGAAGTCATCGTGCGGCAGATGTTACGGAAAATCGAGGTGTTGGACGCCGGCGATTCGGCGCTGCTGCGGGGCGAACAGATGGATAGGGGGCGGCTCTTGGACGTCATTGCCAAGCAGAAGGCCGAGGGCAAGCACCAGTCGACGTGGGAACCCATGTTGCTGGGCATTACCAAGGCGTCTTTGGCCACCGAATCGTTCATTTCGGCGGCTTCGTTCCAGGAAACAACCCGCGTCCTCACCGAGGCGGCGGTTCGGGGCCTGAAGGACGATCTGCGCGGGTTAAAAGAGAACGTTATTGTTGGCCGACTCATTCCCGCGGGCACCGGGTTCGCGTATCATGCGCGTCGCCGACGTGCTTTTGATGACAGCCGACGCCGCAGTTTCATGGATGTCAGTGGCGGTATGGGTGACTCAGACGACACTGTACCGGCGGGGGATACTGAAGCTGCCGAATAATAAAATAAGAAGCATCTAAAGATATGGCCTCGGACTCGCAAGGGTTCGAGGCCTTTTTTATGGTTGCCTTTTTCAATTTGTAAGGGCGTGAAATCGATCACGCCTTTGTCCGCTGGCACGTTTATTGTTGGGGGCCCGTGTCCAGCCAGGTCGCTCCCATGCTATTGCTTACCGCCATCCTGCGAGTTTGGGCGCCCGGCGAGATCGAGCCCAACGACCTGCTCGCCGAGGCCCGCCTGAGGATAGGCCACCTGGGATTGACGATCATCGCCCTGGTCTTCGTTCTGATGACGTTCTGGCGGCAGTAGCCGCGCCCCCCTGGGGACCCTCAAGCGCCCTTAAACAGGTTGCGCCCGCTCGTGGTCTTGTCAGACTACGGGTACCGATACCCCCGCATCACTGAATCAGGAGCTGTAGAAGACCATGACACCATCCAATCGCCTCGCGGGCATCGATCCCTTGGAATTGCCCATCGGCGAACCGCCGGCCGAGTCCACCACCGGCACGGTGGACGACCAAGACGATCGAGACGACGAAAGCGCCGATGAAAATGAGATTCCCATCGGCGAAGTCGACGAAACCACGGAAGCCCCCGAAGAGTTCGAGATCGACGATGAGGATGAGCTGGGGCATCCGGAGGACGACGACGCGGACGACATCGACGACGACCTGGACGACGGGGAAGACGAAGACGACGCCTAGCGTCGGATCAAAGTCTGTATGATTTTCGGCGATGCAGATCGTCCGAAAATCGTCGTTCACCGCAAATCCTTGGAAGAACGGCGGCGGCATCACGCACGAGGCCATTCGCGTTCCGGCCCAGGGAAATCCGTTTCGCTGGCGGGTGAGCGTCGCGCAAATCGATTCCGCGGGCCCGTTCTCGGACTTCGCCGGCTATGACCGAAAGATGGTGCTGTTGCGCGGCGGCGGCGTGCGCCTCACGTTCGGCGGGGGTGACCCGGTGGTGCTGCGCAACGTCGGCGATCTGGTGGAATTCGACGGCGCGGTGCCCACCGATTGCGAATTATTGGCGGGTCCGTGCACCGACTTGAATCTCATGGTGTCGAAGACCCTGGCGGGGGTCAGGGTCTGGGTGCAGCGGGTGGATGGGCCCTATCCGCTGAACGCCGCCCACCCGGGCGTCACGCTGGTGTTTGCAATCCAGGGCAGCCTCGTTCTCGAGGGGGCTCGGGCCGGGACGGCGAGCTTGGAGCCGTGGGATCTCGCCCTGATATCCCCGGCAGAGGCGGTCGCAGTCAGGCTCGCGTCCGAACAGGCGCCGCCGCCCTTGGTGTTCTTCGCCACCCTGGACGATAATTCTCCGTAATTCATTCGTAGGATACTGCTATGGCTGCCAAGTTGGATATTCGCCCTGCCGGAGAGAGGGAAGCGCTGCGTCACTCCCTGCGTGAGCATGCGCTGTGGCCGGAGGAGCGGGCCGTCACGCGCCTGCTGCACAGCCTGGAACTCACGGGCGGTGCGCGCCATCGGGCCGTGGCCGTGGCCGTGGCGCTGGTCGAGGGCGCCCGTGCCCGCCGCGACGAGCGGCCGTTTCTGGACGCCTTTCTGCAAGAGTTCGGCCTGTCGAATCAAGAGGGCATCGCTCTCATGTGCATTGCCGAGGCATTGCTCAGGATTCCCGACGATGCGACCGCCGATCGATTGATCGCGGAACAATTGGCGCTGGGCGACTGGTCGGCCCATTCGGGCAAGTCGGAGTCGTTGTTCGTCAACGCCTCGACCTGGGGCCTCATGTTGACGGGCGGCATTCTGGAGCTCGACCCGACGATCAAATCGGATGCGTCGGGATGGATCAAAAAGCTCACGCGTCGCGCCGGCGAACCGTTGGTGCGGCTGGCCGTGCGCCGCGCGATGCGGATCATCGGCGGTGAATTCGTGGTGGGGCGCTCGATCGAAGAGGCGCAGGAACGTAGCGCCCGCGAACCGGAGCTCGGGTTGTGCTCCTTCGATATGCTGGGCGAGGGGGCGAGAACACGGCGTGACGCTGCCGGGTACCTCAAGTCGTACGAGCATGCCATCGACGTGATCGGAGCGGCCGCGCGGGGTCGGGCGGCGCACGAGGTATCGAGCATCTCGATCAAATTATCGGCGTTGGAGCCGCGTTATTCCTTGTTGCAGCATGACCGCGTCATGGCGCGGCTGGTCCCCCGCGTACTCGATCTGGCGCGCCGCGCCGCAGCGCTCGGCGTGCAGCTCACCATCGACGCCGAGGAGGCGGATCGGCTGGATCTTTCGCTGGATGTCATCGAAGCCCTGGCGGCCGATGCGCAAACGCGGCAATGGCCGGGGTTGGGCCTGGCCGTGCAGGCCTACAGCAAACGCGCATTGGACGTGATCGACTGGGTCGCTGCCACGGCTCGTCAGCATGGCCGCCGCATGACCGTACGCCTGGTGAAAGGGGCGTACTGGGATAGCGAGATCAAGCGCGGCCAGGAACGAGGTTTGGAGGGATACCCGGTCTACACGCGAAAACTCACCACGGACGTTTCCTATCTCGCCTGCGTGGGCCGTCTGTTCGCGCACACGGGTGCGATCCTGCCGCAGTTCGCCACGCACAATGCCCATAGTATTGCCTCGGTACTCGAACTCGCTCCGGCCGGCGCCGACTACGAATTTCAGCGGCTGCACGGGATGGGACGGCTGCTCTACGCCGAGGCGGCGAAGCAGATCGAGAACTTTCCGCGGGTTCGCGTCTACGCACCCGTCGGCGAGCACAAGGACTTGCTGGCGTACCTGGTACGCCGCCTATTGGAGAACGGCGCCAACACGTCGTTCGTGAACCGCTTCATGGACGAGCAGGTCGCGGTCGCCGACATCGTGCGCGATCCCATCGCGGAACTCGAACAGCTGGAGACGTATGCACATCCGCGTCTTCCGGTGCCGGACGCATTGTACGCCGACAGGCGCAACTCCCACGGGCTCGATATCGGCGATCCTGCGGTGCTCGATGCGTTGCGCGCAGGTTTGGCGCAGCGCCGTGCTTCCGAGCACTCGGCGCAACCCATCGTCAACGGCACCGCCGCCGCGGGCGCAGCGCATGCGGTGACGAATCCGGCCGACCGCCGCGAACGCGTCGGCAACTCGCGCGACGCGACGCCGGCGGAGATCGCGGCTGCATTCGATGGGGGCGGCAAGGCGCAGCCCGCTTGGAACGCGTTGGGCGGTGCGGCGCGGGCGGCGCATCTGGACCGAGTATCGACGCTGCTCGACGACACGCATCTGGACTTCTACGATCTCTTGGTACGCGAGGCCGGCAAGACCCTGCCCGACGCGATCGCCGAGGTTCGCGAAGCGGTGGACTTCTGCCGCTATTACGCCGTACGCGCGCGCCAGCAGTTCGCGAGCCCGACCCGCCTGGACGGGCCGACGGGCGAATTGAACGAGCTCTCGTTGCATGGCCGCGGCGTGTTCGCCTGCATCAGCCCTTGGAATTTTCCGTTGGCGATCTTCGCCGGCCAGATCACCGCGGCATTGGCGGCGGGCAACAGCGTCGTCGCCAAGCCGGCGGAGCCGACGCCGCTGGTTGCGGCACGCTTCATCCGGCTATTGCACCAAGCGGGGGTGCCGCCCGAGGTCGCACAATTGGTGCCCGCTCCGGGGAAGTCGTTCGGCGATGTGGCGTTCGCGCATCCCGCCCTCTCCGGGGTCGCCATGACCGGATCGACGGCGACCGCTCTGACGATCAACCGGGCGCTTGCCGCACGCAGCGGCGCCATCGTGCCCCTGGTGGCGGAAACCGGCGGCTTGAATGCGATGATCGTCGACTCGACCGCGCTTCCCGAACAAGTGGTCGACGACGTGGTGAGTTCCGCCTTCATGAGCGCGGGCCAGCGTTGTTCGGCGCTGCGCTTGCTGTTCCTGCAGGAAGACATCGCCGACACCATGATCGAGATGCTGGCAGGCGCCATGGAGGAGCTGGTCATCGGCAATCCGGCCGATCTGCGGACCGACGTGGGTCCGGTCATCACGGCCGCGGCCGCCGACGGCCTGATGCGTCATGTCGCGCGAATGCGCGCCGAGGCGCGCATCATCAAGGCGTGCGCGCTCGACGAGTCGCTTAAGCATGGCAGTTTCGTCGCGCCGCACCTCATCGAGTTGAAGAGCGCGGCGCAGTTGACGCGCGAGGAGTTCGGTCCGCTCTTGCACGTCGTGCGCTACCGTGCGAGCGACATCAAATCGGTACTCGAGTCCATTCGGGCCAGCAACTACGGCCTGACGCTGGGAGTGCAAACGCGGCTGGAATCCTTCTGGCGTGAAATATTCACGAGCACTGCGATCGGCAACACCTATGTCAATCGCAACATGATCGGTGCCGTCGTCGGCGTGCAGCCGTTCGGCGGAACCGGCTTGTCCGGGACCGGTCCCAAGGCCGGCGGACCTCACTACTTGTCGCGATTCGCGAGCGAACGCACGCTGACGGTCAACACCACCGCGACCGGAGGCAATGCGGTCCTGTTGAATCAGGGAACCTGAGGCCGTTGCAGGACGCGGGCAAACGCTCGGGTCTGGTGGCTGGCGACGTCAACGGCTTCTTGGGCCTGGCCGTCGACAACATGTCGGTCCTGGCGTTGCTGTCGGCTGTGTTGATCGGCGGCTATGGCATTCCCGCCGACATCGTATTCGGCCGCATGTTCCCGGGCACCGCCATCGGGGTGCTGGTGGGGGATCTCGTCTATACATGGCTGGCGGTTCGGCTGGCGCGCCGCACCGGCCGCTCGGATGTCACCGCCATGCCGTTCGGGCTCGATACGCCGTCGACCATCGGGATGGCGCTGCTGGTGCTGGGTCCGGCCTTCGCCAAATTTCGCGCGGCGGGTTTGGATCCGACCGCCGCCGGGCTCGAGACATGGTATTTGGGAATGGCGGCGACCACCACCATGGGCGTGCTGAAAACGATCTTGGCTTTCGCAGGCCGCACGGTGCGCCGTCTGGTTCCGCAGGCCGGCTTGCTCGGCTCGCTCGCCGGCATCGCGCTGATGCTCATCGGATTCCTGCCGTTGGTCGAGGTATTGCAGTTTCCGATCGTTGGCTTTCTGACCCTGGGTCTGGTGTTGTACGCCTTGGTCGCGCATGGCCGAATCCCCGGCCGTGTTCCGGGCGTTCTGTTTGCCGTGATCGTGGGCACTATCGTGTACTACGCCTTGACTCACCTGGGTCTCGCGGGCATGGCGTCGAAGGCACCGGCGCTGCCGACGCTGCGGCTGGCTTGGCCGCGGTTCGACGCCGGGATTTTCCACGGGTTTGCCGGAATCGCGGATTATCTCCCGCTGATCCTGCCCTTCGCCTTGCTGACCGTCGTGGGCGGAGTCAACAATACGGAGAGTGCGAGTGTGGCCGGAGACGACTACGACGTGCGCGACATCCTGTTGGCGGAGGCGGCTGCGACCTTGCTGGCGGGATTGTGCGGCGGGGTCGCCCAAACCACGCCGTATATCGGGCATCCGGCCTATAAGCAAATGGGCGCGAGAGCGGGGTACACCTTGCTGACGGGCGTATTCATCGGCTTGGGCGGGTTGCTGGGTTATCTGTCGAATCTGATCGAATTGATCCCGATCGTGGTATTGGCGCCGGTGCTGGTGTTCCTGTCGTTGAGCATCACGACGCAAGCGTTTTCCGCAGTGCCGCTGCGGCATGCGCCGGCCGTGGCATTGAGTTTTTTCCCCTCCATCGCCCGCTTGGTGACGCTCGAATTGGGCAACCCGAATTTCGTGCCGGCCGAGCGCTTCGCGAGGTTGCTGACCTTGGCCGATCACGGACTGCCCGTCCTCGCGGTGATCGTCGCATTGGGCAACGGCTTCATCATCACCGCCACTATCTGGGCCGCGTTCGTCGTCGAAATGATCGAGAAGCGTCTGCGCGCGGCGGCCGTGTATCTGCTGGCCGGGGCCGTTTTGAGCGCGTTCGGCATCATTCACTCGGCGCGCGCCGACGGCAGCGCGTACCTCTACTGGCATCTGGCCGGCGCGGAACGAATCATCGCCACGCAATTTTCGGCCGCCTATCTGGTGCTCGCCGCCGCGTTGCTGGCGTTGTCGTTGCAGCGCGGCGCCAAGACAGCCGGTTAGGCCGGCTACGCCCGCTGGCGTGGCTTCGCGGTCGAGCGCTGTGCGGCGCGTGGCGCGGCGGACCTTTTGCCGCCGGCCTTCAGGCTGTTGCGCAGCGCTTCCATCAAATCGATGACCTGCGCCTTCGGTCTCTCGGGCACCGTGGGCTCGGCCTCGGCAATATCGTGCGTCTGTTTCTTGCGGATTTTCTCCTGAATACGCCGCATGAGATCCGCCCGGTACGTGTCCTTGAATGCCTGCGGCGTCCACGGCGAAGTCATTTCTTCGACGAGCTTCTGCGCCATGTGCAACTCCGCGCTGCTGATCTTGGCGCCCTTGAGCGAGGCCGCCGGCAAATCCAGATCCCCGGCTGGAAGCAATTCGTCGGGGAAGCGCAAAGTCATCAGCATGAGGGCGCGGCCCTGCGGGGCCACCAGGCATAAATGTTGGCGTCCGCGCATGACGAAACTCGCGACGGCGGCCTTGTGGGTCGCCCGCAGGGTCTCACGCAATAGCGCATAGACTTTTTGGCCCCCCTTGCCGGGAACGAGATAGTAGGGTGTCTCGAAATACACCGGCGAAATGTCCGCGGTCTCGCTGAAGCTCGACACTTCGATGGTTTCCGACGCCTTGACATTGGCATGTTTGAAATCGGCATCGGATAGGGCGACATAACGGCCTTTTTGATATTCGTAACCCTTGACGATGTCGGACCACTCGACGACCTTGCCTGTTTTCTTGTTGACGCGCTCATAGCCGACGGGCGCGAAATCGCGGCTGTCCAACAGATGAAGATGCAGCGTCCCGTCGCGGGCCGCTGCGTACATCTCCACGGGCACGTAAATCAGGCCAAACGAAATGGCTCCCCGCCACAGTGCTCGATGCGCCATGAATCTTCCCCTTTCACCGGTTATGGCCCGATCATACCCGCCCCGGGGGCGTTGTCCGGTAAGGGCCGCGCCCGCGAGGCTGTGGGACCCGCGCCGTCCATCGGGCGTCCGGGCGGTGGCGGGTACGGCCCGATGGGGCTGTGGCCACGGTATGGCCGCGCCCGAGGGCGCTAAACTCCTGCTCGACGCGCCGGACTCGTGTCAAAATTCGCATCGATGGCAATTTTCGATCAATCCGCATCAAAACCGCTGTCGGGACTGCCGATGGCCCCTCGGACCCTCCTCGCATTCCTGATTGCGGTGATCGCGGTGGTCATCATCGCCGTGCTGTCTTACACCTCGCTGCAGAATCGGGCCAGCAGCGCGCGAAGCTTGACCGACACGATCGAAATCATGGCGCAGTTGCAAAGCGTGCTGTCGACCTTGAAGGACGCGGAGACCGGCCAGCGCGGCTATCTGCTGACCGACCGCGAGACTTACCTGGAACCTTTTTCCGCGGCAAAGTGGCTGTTGCCGGGCGAACTGACTGCCCTGCACAAGCTGATCGAGTCCAATACCGAACAGCTGCAGCGCCTGGACACGCTCCGCGCCCTGGCCGCCGACAAAATGGAGGAACTCGGCGAGACCGTCGAACTCAAGCGGGCGGGGCACTCGGATGAGGCGCTCGCGCTCGTCCTGACGGATCGCGGCAAGAACAACATGGATCGCATTCGATCCGTCGTCGGGGAGATGGTGGGTGCCGAGCGGCAAACCATCGCCGGCCGGACCGCCGAGTGGCAAAATGCGGCGACCCTGTCGTTCGCCGTCACGTGGGGCGGCGCCGCCGTCTTGTTGTTCCTGATTGCCGCGGCGGCATCGCTGGCATCCCGCGACTACCGGGCTCGCCAGTTGCAGACTTGGCTGCGCGCGGGGCAGCTCGGCCTCGCTGAATTGATGCAAGGGGATCAGCCCCTGGACAAGTTGGGCGCGAATGTCCTCGGGTTCCTGGCCGAATATCTGGACGCCCAAGTCGGTGCGATTTTCGTTGCCGAGAGCGGACATTTTCGCCGCGTCGCAGGCTACGCGCTGCCCGCCGGGTTCGATGTCGACATGATGCGGCCTGGCGATGGCCTCGCGGGTCAGGCCGCGAAAGCGAACCGTGCGCTGCGCGTGCGCGACGTGCCGGCGGACTACCTGCCGGTGGGTTCCGGAGTCGGACACGGCAAGCCGGGCGAGTTGCTGATCGCACCGGCGAGCATCGACGGCATGGTTCACGCGGTGGTGGAGCTGGGTTTTTTCGCCGCGATCGACTCGGCCAAACAGGATCTGCTCGACCGCGTATCGGAACCGATCGCGGTTGCGGTCAGGGCATCGAAGGACCGCAGCCGTCTCGAGGAACTGCTGTTGGAAACCCAGCAGCAAGCCGAGGAATTGCAGACGCACGAACAAGAGTTGCGCGTCAACAACGAGGAACTCGAGGAGCAAGGACGCACCCTTCGGGAATCCCGCGGCCAGTTGGAGTCGCAGCAAGCGGAACTGGAGCAAATCAATGCTCAGCTCGAGGAGCAGGCTCAGGTACTCGAACATCAAAAGGAGGAACTCGCGAGGTCGCATGCGGTGCTCACGGAGAAGACCGCGGATCTGCAGCGTGCCAACGAGTACAAGAGCGAATTCCTCGCCAACATGAGCCACGAGTTGCGCACGCCCCTCAACTCGACGTTGATTCTGGCGAAGCTGCTGGGCGACAACAAGGAAGGAAACCTGACCGACCAGCAGGTCAAATTCGCCCAGACCATTTCATCGGCGGGCACCGATCTTCTGATGCTCATCAACGATGTACTCGATCTGTCGCGCATCGAGGCCGGGAAGATCGATCTGACGGCGGAACGCGTCGCCATTCACGATACTTTGGAGACGTTGACCAAGACCTTCCAGCCCGCCGCGGAGCAAAAGAAACTGCGGTTTTCGACGCTCGTGGAACCGGGGACTCCGGAAGGCATCGAGACCGATCCGCAGAGGCTCGGGCAGATATTGCGGAATCTCATTTCGAATGCGCTCAAATTCACCGAGAAAGGCACGGTCGAGCTGCGGGTATTCGCCGTGTCCGCCGGCGAGATCTGCTTCGCGGTTCGCGATACCGGCGTGGGCATTCCATCGGAGCAGCAGGAGGTCATCTTCGAAGCGTTCCGCCAGGCCGACGGCGGCATTCACCGAAAATACGGCGGGACGGGCTTGGGATTGTCGATATCCAGGGACCTTGCGCGCCTGCTCGGCGGGACCATCGCCGTGCAAAGTGCCGTCGGCGAAGGCAGTGTGTTCACCCTCACCTTGCCTCTGAAGTATACGCCTGGCGCGGGCGCGCCGCGGCCGGCCGAAAGGGCACCGGCCCTCTCGGCAATGTCTCGGCCGCTCACGGCGAAGGCCGCTGAAAGAGCGCACCACCTGCTCGCCGAACCCGCCATCGAGGACGATCGAGCTTCGCTTGCGCCCGGTGCGCGGCTGATCCTGGTGGTGGAAGACGACGTGCCGTTCGCGTCGATCTTGCGCGATCTGGTGCGCGAGATGGGATTTCAGTGCGTCGTTACCCACACGGCAAACGAAGGTCTGGCCGCCGCCGCGGGGCTGCACCCGAGCGCCATCTTGCTGGATATCAATCTTCCCGATCATTCGGGCCTCGGCGTGCTCGACCAGCTCAAGCACGATCCGCGTACCCGCCATATTCCGGTTCATGTGGCGTCGGTGGCGGATTATCGGCGCGAGGCGCTCGAGCTGGGCGCCGTCGGGTATGCATTGAAGCCGGCGAAACGCGAGGAATTGATCGACGCGCTGCGCTTGTTGGAGGCGAAACTTTCGCAAGGACTGCGGCGCGTGCTCATCGTCGAAGACGACGCCCGTCAGCGCGAAAGCATCCGCCAGCTGCTCGCCAACGGCGACGTGCAAATCACCGACGTGGCCAGCGCAGGGGACGCGCTCGTCCAGCTCCGCAGCACGACGTTCGACTGCATGGTCATGGATTTCAATCTTCCCGATTACAGCGGCTACGATCTGCTCGAGAAAATGGCTCAACAGGAAGACGTTGCCTTTCCGCCCGTCATCGTCTACACCGGCCGGGCTCTTTCCTCCGAGGAGGAGCAGAGGCTGCGCCGGTACTCCAAGTCCATCATCATCAAGGATGCACGCTCGCCGGAGCGGCTATTGGACGAGGTCACGTTGTTCCTGCATCAAGTGGAGTCCAAACTGCCGCCGGAGCGCCAGCAAATGCTCATCTCGGCGCGCAACCGCGACAGCTCTCTGGAGGGCCGGCGCGTGCTCGTGGTCGAAGACGACGTGCGCAACGTTTTTGCGCTGTCGAGCATCCTCGAGCCCAAGGGCGCCAGGGTCGAGATCGCGCGCAACGGTCTGGAAGCGCTCGCCGCCCTGTCGCGCAGCCTGCAGTCTCCCGCGGCCGCAATCGACTTGGTGTTGATGGATATCATGATGCCGGAGATGGACGGACTTACCGCCATGCGCGAGATCCGCAAGCGATCCGAGTGGAAGAAGCTGCCGATCATCGCGCTCACCGCGAAGGCCATGAGGGACGACCAGGAGAAATGCCTCGCCGCGGGTGCGAACGACTATATCGCGAAGCCGTTGGATGTGGAGAAGCTGCTGTCGCTGGTGCGTGTGTGGATGCCGAAATAACGGCGGGCGAGGCCGCAGGCGCCCGGGAATTCGATCTCGAATTCCGGCTGCTGATCGATGCGATCTATCACGTGTATCATTACGATTTTCGCGGCTACGCGCCGGCGTCGTTGCGGCGGCGGATGAAGACCGCGATGGGCCGCTTTGGCTGCGCAACGCTGTCGCAGCTGCAGGATCGGGTGGTGCACGAACCCCAAGTATTCGCGGCGTTGCTGGACCATCTCACCGTGCAGGTCAGCGAGATGTTCAGGGATCCGCCCTATTTCCGGGCATTGCGCGAACAGGTGGTGCCTTTGCTGCGTACCTACCCGTCGCTGAAAGTGTGGATTGCCGGTTGCAGCGCCGGAGAGGAAGCGTATTCGATGGCGATACTGCTGCGCGAGGAGGGGCTCTTGGCGAGAACGTTGATCTACGCCACGGACATCAATCCGCATACCTTGCAGAGAGCGGCCGCCGGTGTCTACGACGTCGGCAGTGTCGCCGGATTTACCTTGAACCATCGAGCATCGGGCGCGACGTCGTCGTTGTCCGATTACTACACCGCCGCCTACGGCAGGGCGGTGCTCGACAAGTCGCTGAAGGATCACATCGTGTTCTCCGATCACAGCCTCGCGACGGACAGCGTATTTGCCGAGGTTCAGCTGGTCTCGTGCCGCAACGTGCTCATTTACTTCGATCGCGAACTGCAGGATCGGGCGCTTGGCTTGTTCAGCGAATCGCTCTGCCGGCAAGGATTTCTGGGGCTCGGCTCGAAGGAGTCGTTGAAATTCTCATCGCGAGCGGGGGCATTCGATTGCTTCGACAAGCAGGAACGGATTTACCAGAAAAGAAGCGCGTTGTGATGGCTCCGCCGCTGCGCGGAAACATCGATGCGGTGGCGATCGGCGCGCCGCGGCGCGGGCACTTCTAGGCCAATTGGATGAATATGCTACCGCGAATAAAGTGTTTGCTCGTCGACGACCTGGAGGAGAACCTGCTGGCGCTGGGCGCGTTGCTGCAGCGGGACGATGTGGAGTTGCTGACCGCGCGTTCCGGCTCGGAGGCGCTGGAATTGCTGCTGACCAATGACGTTGCCTTGGCGTTCCTCGACGTGCAGATGCCCGACATGGACGGTTTCGAACTCGCGGAGCTCGTGCGCGGCAGCGAACGCACCCGGCATGTTCCGCTCATCTTCGTCACCGCGGGCGCGCGCGAGCGGCAACGGCTGTTCAAAGGCTACGAATCGGGTGCGGTCGATTTCATCTATAAGCCCATCGAGTCGCACATTCTTCAGAACAAAGCCGATGTCTTCTTTCAGCTGTACCGCCAGCGGCAGCAACTCGCCCACGAGCTGCAGGAGCGGACGGAAACGCTGCGCTTGAACGAAATGTTCAGCGCGCTGCTGGCCCACGACCTCCGAAACCCATTGAGTGCAATCCTGGCGTCGGCACAGCTGCTGCGGCGCCGGTCGGAGGACCCGCATGCGCAGGAGGCCGCCGCGCGCATCCTCTCCAGCGGTAAGCGCATGGGCCGCATGATCGAGGACATGCTGGATCTGGCCCGCGCCCGGCTCGCCGGGGGCATCATCGTCAAGCGCGAACCCGCGGATTGCAGGACGCTGGTCGAGCGCGTCATCCGCGAACACCAAGCGGCGGCTCCCGAGCGGATGATTCGCACGGACTACCGCGGCGATTTCGAAGGACAGTGGGACGGCGAACGGATCGCGCAGGTGGCGTCCAATCTGATCGGAAACGCGCTCAAGCACGGCGACGCGGGAGGCGATGTGCACGTGCAGCTGGACGGTGCCGAGGCCGACTCGATCGTCTTTTCGGTCACCAACGACGGCACGATCGCCGCCGAATTGCTGGATCATCTGTTCGACCCATTTCGCGGCGGCCAGCGGCCGGCCGGGCGTAGCGAAGGTCTGGGTCTCGGCCTCTATATCGTGTATCAAATCGTCAAGGCCCACCGCGGCGAGGTCACCGTCGAAACGGGACCCGAGAGCAAGACGACTTTTCGGGTCGCGATACCGCGTTCGGCGGATTAAGCGTCCTTCGCCCTGTCAGATCATTCTGGCAGCAGCGCAGGCACTCCGCTGATGTTGAGCGATCCACCGGCACTGCACAGTTTGCGGGCCTTCCCGGAGATCAACCGATGACCACTCTGCCCCCCAAGCCCACGCATAATTTTTTCCCGCTCCGTTTCAGTCCGCCGCCGGCCGTGTCTGAAACCGAGCGGCGACGCATGATCGAAATAGACGCGTATTTGCGCGCCGAGCAGCGAGGTTTCGCGCCGGGACACGAGGTGCAAGATTGGGCGGCTGCCGAGACCGAGGTCGACAGACGGTTGGCGCATGCTCGCACGCTCACCGGAATTACGATTGATTAGCCCAAGCCACCCCGCTGCCGGACACACGCCGCAACGGTTCAACTCGCGCTTCACGATGTTCGTGTATTTGAACGGCCATCGGCTGCTCGAATATTACTTCGCGGTCTCCGACACTCGTCTATCGGCCAACGACGCGGGGCACTCGGGTCCGGACACGATGCGGGGATAGTGCCGCAATCTCAATGGGTTTTCTGAACGAGCCAAAGCCCCGGCTTGCCTTTTGGATTCAGTCCGAGGCTGACCAACGCCGAGTGGTTCTCCCACAGGCGCGCAATCGGCAATCCCTCGCGATGGAAACGCCGTGCGAAGTCTTCGGCCCGGCCCATGATGCGGGGATGGCCCGCCTCCGCGCCCATGGAGGGTAGCGGATTAGCGCCCTCCGGCCCTTCGGTGGGGCGATGCGGTGATGGAAAACTCTTCGACTCGTAGGCGGCGGCTGTTTCAGACGAGGAGGTCATATCGACGTGCGTTCGGTGCGCCCCGAGCGCGGCAAACTCACCTGCGCCCGGAGGCCGTAAATCGAGGCGCTCATGCGAGCCGGCGGTCGAGTTTGCGATACGGCCTTGGGCGCCATGGAAGGTTTCCGCAGAGGGCGTGCGCCCCGGCGAGGCGACCTTCAGCAACGGCGGCGCGGCAACGGACGCGCAGGATAGGCACAAACTGCACAGAAGGGCGGTGCTCGTCGTCGGTGTGCCGCAGGTATTTGGCCTTTCCATGGCCGTACTGCAACATGCTGCTGCTGCGGTGCATAGGAGGTCTACCGACCTATGTGGCGTAGGAAACATCCGAAGTTGGCCGCCCTCGTCAAATACGGTCGCACCCGCGTTCCACCCGCAACCCCGCGGCCACGCCGACGAGGTACCGTGAATTTGACCGCAGGCCCTCACCGAGTCCGTTTGAGTGCGTTGGCCAGCGCCTCGGCCATCGCGCCTCCGCCCTGCGGTTGCGCTTGCGGGCGGGAAGCGGCGGCGGGGCGCGAATCGCGCTTCTGCGGCGCGCGTGGAGCCTCCGCTGCTCCGCCATCGCGCGGCCGCGCCGCCTGCTCGTCGAGGCGCATGGTCAATGCGATGCGCTTGCGCTTCTCGTCGACCTCCAGCACTTTGACTTTGACCACTTGTCCCGCTTTCACCACGTCATGCGGGTCTTTGACGAACTTGTTGGCCAGCATCGAGATGTGAACCAGTCCGTCCTGATGAACGCCGATGTCGACGAAGGCGCCGAAGTTGGTCACGTTGGTGACGGTGCCTTCGAGGATCATGCCGGGCTTGAGATCCTTGATTTCCTCGATGCCGTCCTTGAATTCGGCCGTCTTGAACTCCGGCCGCGGATCGCGCGCCGGCTTTTCGAGTTCCGTCAGAATGTCGCGCACCGTGGGTAAGCCGAAGCGTTCATTCGTGTAATTCGACGGATTCAGCTTTTTGAGTGTCGCCACATCGCCGATCAGTTCGCGTGCCGGACGCTCGAGTTCGGCGAGGATACGCTCCACCACGGGATAGGCTTCGGGGTGGACCGCCGAGGCATCGAGCGGATTCTCGCCTTGCATGACCCGCAGGAAGCCGGCGGCCTGTTCGAACGTCTTGGCGCCCAGGCGCGGCACTTTCTTCAGATCGTCGCGCGAGGCGAACGCGCCATGCTCATCGCGATGCTGCACGATATTCTCGGCCAGTGCGGCCGACAGCCCGGAAATACGCGCGAGCAAGGCGGGCGAGGCGGTATTCACGTCGACGCCCACCGCGTTCACGCAGTCCTCGACCACGGCATCGAGGCTGCGCGCCAGCCGCGTCTGCATCACGTCGTGCTGATATTGACCGACACCGATGGATTTGGGGTCGATCTTCACCAGTTCGGCGAGCGGATCCTGAAGTCGGCGCGCAATCGACACGGCGCCGCGCAGGGTCACATCCAGCGTCGGAAATTCGCTGGCTGCCAACGCGGAGGCGGAGTAAACCGACGCCCCGGCTTCCGACACCACCACCTTGGTCAGCTTGAGTTCCGGGTGCAGCTTCATCAGCTCGCCCGCCAATTTGTCGGTTTCACGGGAGGCGGTCCCGTTGCCGATGCTGATGAGATCCACGGCATGCTTCTTCGCCAGCAGGGCGAGCGCCTTGAGCGTGCCCTCCCAGTCGTTGCGTGGCACGTGCGGGTACACCGTGGCCGTCTCGAGCAGCTTGCCGGTGTGATCGACGACCGCCGCCTTCACGCCGGTCCGCAATCCCGGATCGAGGCCCATCGTGACCCGCGGTCCCGCCGGCGCGGCGAGCAGCAGGTCGTGCAGGTTGTGCGCAAACACGCGGATCGCCTCTTCTTCGGCGCGCTCGCGCAGCTCGGTGAGCAGGTCGGTCTCCAACTGCCAGGAAAGCTTGACCTGCCAGGTCCAGTGTGCGGTCTGCAGCAGCCACGCGTCCGCCGGCTGCTTGCGGTCCGCAATGCCGAAGCGCACGGCGATTCTCTGCTCGCAGGCATTGAACATCGTGGCTCCCGGGGTCGCCGCGGCTTCGATATCCTCGGGCAACTTGAGCGATACCTTGAGCAGGTTTTCCTTGCGGCCGCGAAACAAGGCGAGCGCCCGGTGGGGCGGCACGGTTCTGAGCACTTCCTGGTAGGCGAAATAGTCGCGGAACTTCGCCGCCGCCTCTTCTTTGCCCTCGGCCACTGCCGACACCAGCACGGCATTGGCCTGCAAATGCGCACGCAGACCCGCGAGCAGCTCGGCATCCTCCGCGAACTGTTCCATCAATATCTGGCGTGCGCCGTCGAGCGCCGACTTGATATCCGCCACGCCGGGATTCTCGCCCTGCTCGGTGGTGAAGGCCGCCTTGAGATATTTTGCCGCTTCGACCTCCGGAGTGAGCGCGTGATCGGCCAGCAACGCGGCCGCCAGCCCGTCGAGCCCGGCCTCGCGCGCGATCTGGGCCTTGGTGCGGCGCTTCACCTTGTACGGAAGATACAGATCCTCGAGCCGCTGCTTGGTCTGCGCCTGGTCGATGGAGGTATGCAGCGAGGGCGTCAGCTTGCCTTGTTCCTCGATGCTCGCGAGTATCGCGGTGCGCCGCTCCTCCAATTCGCGCAGATAAATCAATCTTTCCTGCAGATTTCTGAGCTGGGTGTCGTCGAGGCCGCCGGTGGCCTCCTTGCGATACCGGGAGATGAAAGGCACGGTCGCCCCTTCGTCGAGCAGGGTCACGGCCGCCACGACTTGCTGCACCGAGGCGGAGATTTCTTGAGCGATACGGCTTTCGATGGTAGGGGGCATGGCGTTATCGGTACTGATCGAGGGGTGCGCACTATGCGCAATTGGCGGACGCACGACAAGCCCGCCGCCCGCGCGCCGCAGGACGCCGCACCTCGGGCGCAGTCCGCGAGACCCGACCGTCTAGGGCCCGGCGGCCTTGGGCCCGGCGGCCTTGGATGCGGCGGTCGAGGATGCGTTTTGCTTGGGCACGGCGCGGCTTGGAACGCGCTCAGCGCTCAGCGCGTCGAACACGCTGTCTTCCGGATTCTTGATGCACCGCTCTTCCAGTGCGGCATCGAACTTGGCGAGCCCGTCGGGATCGAGAATGTGACTGCCGGACAAACCGACGGAGTAGCCGAACAGCCACATGGTGAGGGTGTTCGCGCTTTCGGGATCGGACTTTCGCAGTCCGACGTGCCGGGTTTCGAAGGTGGCGCAATCGAGCCGCGTCAGATCCATGGGATTGTCGCGTTTCGATTTCACGGTCGTCACCGCTTCCAGCAACGTCGTGGCCGGATTGTTCTTGCATTCGGTGTCCAACGCAAAACCGAACGCCGTCAGCGAGTCGCCGTACATGGCGCGCTCGCCGGACTTCGCGATCGAAAACCCGAACAGCCACATGACGGTGTCGATGGGATCCGCGGTATAGCCCGGCACGGTCGAGGCGAGGACTTCATTCTCGTACTTCGCGCAGCTCACCGTCGCGAGATTCAGGGGCGCGGCGTGACTGGTGTGCACGAGGACAAAGGCGGCGATGAGAAGCGCGGCCGCCATCGGCGCGCCACCGAAGCGCCGCGCGTTGCGCGTCATGGGCGCGCCCTCGACGGCAACACGCGCTCGACCAGAGCTGCAAAACGTCCCGATCTCACCAGGCGCTGCGCCGCATCGATATCCGGTGCGAAGTAGCGGTCCGCGTCATAGAACGGAACGGCCGCGCGGATGTCGGCGTGCACGCCTTCCAGGCTTGCCGAGGAGCGGGCTGGTCGATGAAAGTCGATGCCTTGCGCCGCCGCCAGCAACTCGACGCCGACGATGGCGGCGGCATTGTCGACCATGGGACCCAGCCGGCGCGCGGCGTGCGTGGCCATGCTGACGTGGTCCTCCTGATTGGCCGAGGTTGGAATCGAATCGACGCTGCAGGGGGTTGCGATGGACTTGTTCTCGCTGACCAGCGCGGCGGCGGTGACCTGGGCAATCATGAAGCCCGAATTCAGGCCGCTGTTCTCGACCAGGAACGCGGGCAGGCCGCTCATTTTGGGATCCACCAGCACGGCGATCCGGCGCTCCGCCAGGCTGCCGATCTCGGCGATGGCGAGCGCCAGCGTATCGGCCGCGAACGCCACCGGCTCGGCATGAAAATTGCCGCCCGACAAGACATCGCCCCCATCGACGAACAGCAAGGGGTTGTCCGTGACGGCGTTCGCCTCGAGCCGCAGCGTGACGCTGCAATTTCGAATGAGATCGAGGCAGGCACCCATCACCTGCGGCTGGCAGCGAAACGAATAAGGATCCTGGACCCGGCTGCAATCGAGGTGCGATGCGCGAATGGCGCTGCCGGCGATCAGTTCGCGGTATTCGCGGGCGACGGCAATCTGTCCGGGCTGGCCCCGTACCTGGTGAATGCGGTCGTCGAAGGGCGAATCGCTGCCCTTCAGCGCGTCCACCGACATGGCGCCCGCGACGACCGCGGCGCCGAACACGTCCTCGGCGCCGAACAATCCCGCCAGTGCCAGCGCGGTGGATACTTGTGTGCCGTTGATGAGCGCGAGTCCTTCCTTGGGGTGCAATCGGACAGCCTGCAATCCCGCCAGGCGCAGCCCTTCGGCCGCCGGCAACACCTGGCCTCGCACGCGGACGCTGCCCACGCCCAACAGCGCGGCGCTCAAGTGCGCCAGAGGGGCGAGATCGCCGGAGGCGCCCACCGATCCTTGCGCCGGGATCACCGGATAGATCTCGTGCTCGAGCAGTGCCATGAGGCTTTCCATCAATCCCAGCGTGACGCCGGAATGACCTCGCGACAGCGCGTTGATCTTGAGCGCGAGAACCAGCCGGACGATGGCGTCGGGCAGGGCGTCGCCGACGCCGGCCGCGTGAGAAAGCAGGAGATTTCGCTGCAGCAGTTCGAGCTGGTCCGTGGGTATGCGCGTCTGTGCGAGCAGCCCGAAGCCCGTGTTGATGCCATAGGCGGCGTCGCCGGCCGATACGATCCGGTCGACCAGCGCGGTGGCTGCCGCGATCCGCTCGCGGTCGTGCGCCGCGAGGCGGAACACGGTCGGCTGCTGATAGATCCGCCGCAGGCAGGCCAAGCTCATCTCGCCCGCATGCACCTCGGCGACGTTGACCATGCTACGGACGCCCGATCATCGGCAGGTTGAGGCCCTGTTCGCGCGCGCAATCGATGGCGATCTGATAACCGGCGTCGGCATGGCGCATCACCCCCGTGCCGGGATCGTTCCACAATACCCGTTGGATGCGCTTGCCCGCGGCGGCCGAGCCGTCGCAGACGATGACCACGCCGGCATGCTGCGAGAAACCCATGCCCACGCCGCCGCCATGATGGATCGACACCCAGGTGGCGCCGCTCGCGGTGTTCAACAAGGCATTGAGCAGGGGCCAATCGGAGACGGCATCGGATCCATCGCGCATCGCCTCGGTTTCCCGATTCGGGCTTGCCACCGAGCCCGAATCCAAATGATCGCGGCCGATGACCACGGGCGCGGACAGCTCGCCGCTCGCGACCATCTCGTTGAACGCCAATCCCAGCCGGTGGCGCTGGCCGAGCCCGACCCAGCAGATGCGGGCCGGCAACCCTTGGAACTGGATGCGCGAACGGGCCATGTCGAGCCAGTGATGCAGCTGCGGATCGTCCGGGATCAGTTCCTTGACCTTCGCGTCGGTCTTGTAAATGTCCTCGGGATCGCCGGACAGCGCGACCCAGCGAAAGGGTCCGATGCCGCGGCAGAACAGCGGCCGGATGTATTCCGGAACGAAGCCGGGAAAGTCGAATGCGTCGGCGACGCCGGCGTCGAAGGCGACCTGACGGATGTTGTTGCCGTAGTCGAATACCGGCAGACTCATGGCCTTGAAGCGCAGCAGATATTGCACGTGCTTGGCCATGGAGAGTTTCGCGGCGGCGCTGGTGCCGGCAGGATCGCTGACGCGGCGCTCGTCCCATTGTTCGACGCTCCAGCCCTGCGGCAGGTAGCCGTTGACGGGGTCGTGGGCCGAGGTTTGATCCGTCAGCGCATCGGGCTTGATGCCGCGTTCGAGCAATGAATGCAGCACATCGACGATGTTGCCGAGCAGCGCGACCGAGCGCGGCGTGCCGCTTTGCTTTGCGCTGTCCAGCATGGCGAGCGCCTCGTCCAACGACCCGGCTTGGACGTCCACGTAGCCCGTTTCCAGGCGCTTGGCGATGCGGCTCTGGCGGCATTCGACGGCGAGCATGTTCGCGCCCGCCATGGTGGCCGCCAGGGGCTGTGCGCCGCCCATGCCGCCGAGGCCCGCCGTCAGTATCCATTTGCCGGCGAGCTTGCCGTCGAAGTGCTTGCGGCCCATCTCGGCGAAGGTTTCGTAAGTCCCTTGCACGATGCCCTGGCTGCCGATGTAGATCCAGGAACCGGCCGTCATCTGCCCGTACATGGCCAGGCCCTTGCGGTCCAGCTCGTTGAAGTGTTCCCACGTGGCCCAATGCGGCACGAGGTTCGAATTGGCGATGAGTACGCGCGGCGCATCGGCGTGGGTGGTGAACACGCCGACCGGCTTGCCGGATTGGATCAGCAGGGTTTCCTCGTCGCCCAGCGTCTTCAACGTCTCGACGATGCGGTCGTAGCAATTCCAGTCCCGCGCGGCGCGGCCGATGCCGCCGTAGACCACGAGTTCGGCGGGGTTCTCCGCGACCTCGGGATCGAGATTGTTCATCAGCATGCGCAGCGGCGCTTCGGTCAGCCAGGAACGGGCGGTCAGCGTGTTGCCGCGCGCGGCGCGGATGACTCGGGGCTTCGGGCGAGCGAGCATGGGATTTCCTTACGGGCGAAAACGCCCTGACATTTCATAACGGGAACCGGGGTAATACAGACGCGCGACGGAGGCGATCTGGGCCGCCGCCCAGGTACGGCGGATCATCAGCAGGCAGGGCTCGTCGCGCTTCATGGCCAGCAATTTGCGCGTGCGATCGTCCGGCATGACCGCGCGCAACAGGTGTTCGGCTTCCTGCAGCGGCGCGACCTTGGTCAGATAGTCGTAAGGCGTGGTTTTGCTGAAGTCCACTTTCAGGTAATCGGGCGCGAGTTTTGGCAGTACGTAGCGATCCTCCAGCTGCACGGGACGATCGTTCTCGAAATGCACGATCACCGAGCAGTACAGCTCGCTGCGCGGCGCCACGCCGAAATCCTCCGCGAGCTCCGCCACGGCGCGCACCCGCTCGAGCGAGACGATTTCGGCGCGGTGCACGTGGCCACGTTCCCGAATCTCGTCGGCGATGCCGCGGATCTCGAGCGGATGTGCATGCGCGTGCCGATCGGCGACGAAGCTGCCGACTCCCGCAATGCGCACCAGGATGCCCTCGTCGCGCAGCTCGCGCAGGGCGCGATTCGCGGTCATCCGCGATACGCCGAAGGATTTCACGATGTCGTTCTCGGACGGCACTCGCGCCGAGGTCGCCCACTTGCCGCTGCCGATGTTGTCCAGAATATGGCGCTTGACCTTCAGGTAGAGCGGTTGCAGCGCAGCGGAGGATTTGTCCATGGTGCTAGAGTAAGTTGTATAGACAGGTACAGTCAACCATGGAAGATAACGTCATCAAGCTGGACACAGTAATTTGATCGGTTGGGTGTAACACCGACGTCCATTCGAACCGGTCAGCATGACGGCGCTGAGACACTGGAATCGCCGGGTTCAGGCGGAGAGGCGCTGCATCAGGGCGACAAAATCGCCGCGCAGCGCGGGTTCGGCGGCATGGTGTCCCTGCTTGACCACCCAGCGTCCGGCGACCATCACGTCGCGAATGGCCGCGTCGCCGCCCGCAAACACCAGATGGTCGAGCGCGGTGTCGGCCGACGCGCCCGCCATGCTGGGATGCATACTGTCGAGGACCAGCCAATCGGCGCGGTGGCCGACTGCGATCGCTCCCGCCGGCTGGCCGATCGCCTGCGCGCCGTGCTGCGCGGCATCGCGCCACAGACGGGTCCCGACGTGCGATTCGAACTGGTCGGCGAGCACCGCGCGCCGCTTCTTCCGCAGCCGCTGTTGGTATTCCATCCAGCGCAGTTCCTCGGCGGGAGACACCGTCGCTTGGCTGTCGGATCCCACGCAGACATGTCCGCCGCGCCTCAAGAATCCCGCGGCGTCGAAGAAGCCGTCACCCAGATTGGCCTCGGTGCTGATGGACACGCAGACGGCGGCGCCGCTGGCGGCGACCCCTTGAAGTTCCGCCGGCGTGCCATGGGTCGCGTGGACCAGGCACCAATGCGGGCTCAGCAGCCCGGTATCGAGCAGCAATTCGATCGGGCGGCGGCCGGTCGCGAGCTTGCACGACTCGACCTCTTGGACCTGTTCGGCGACGTGAATGTGCAGCGGCAGGGTGGGGTCGATTTGCCGCAGCGCAATGCTCGCCTCACGCAGTGTCGCCAGCGGCACGGCACGCAGGCTGTGGAAGGCCGCGCCGGTACGCAGCGTGGCCGATGCGTGGCGTCGCTCCTCGCCGATGCGCTGCTCGACCGCGCGGAGGAATTGCTCCGTCTCGAGACCGAACCTTGCCTGTTCACGCTTCAATGGCTGGCCGCCGAAATCGCTGGTCTGATAGAGCGTGGGCAGGAGGGTCAGGCCGATACCGGCAGTCCGTGCGGCGGCCACGATGGCCTCCCACAGCAAGTTGCCGCCGGGATACAGGTCGCCGTTCGGCTGCCGGTGTAAGTAATGAAACTCGGCCACCGACGTATAGCCCGACTTCAGCATGTCGATGAAGAGCCGGGTCGCCAAGATCTCGAGGTCCTTGGGTTCGATCCGGTTCGCCAAGGCGTACATGGCCTGACGCCACGTCCAGAAGCTGTCGCGAGCCGACAACCGATACTCCGTGTTTCCCCTCATGCCGCGCTGAAATGCATGGCTGTGTGCATTTGGCATGCCGGGTACGACGAACCCGGCGATCCGCTCGCTCTCGCGGAGTTCCGCCGCTTCGGGTGCGTGCCGCTGTTCGATGGCGTCGATGCGGCCATCGGCCGCGACGCTGACGAGCGCCCCGCGCGCCCAACCCTCGGGCAGCAGGACGGATTCCAAATGGTACTGTCGGGTCATGTTGCCTATACCTGTATAGGGAGAGAGCCTAGCAGGGTCCGCCGGTCGCCGGCGGTCCCGTGCCGTATCATTGGCGGAACATCAAACAATGGGCTTGCACGTGCCGACATTAGACGATCGAGAGTGGGACCGGGTTTGGATCGGCGCGAATATCGCGACCATGGCCGCGGGCGGCGAGCCCTATGGCGGCATGGTCGATGCGGCTCTCGCGGTCAAGGGCGGCAAAATCGCCTGGGTGGGAGCAGCGGCCGACGCTCGCGCCACGGCCTCGGCGCGGAACGTCCCCGTGGAGAATTGCCGGGGCTTGTGGATGTTGCCGGGCCTGATCGATTGCCATACGCACTTGGTGTACGGCGGCAATCGGGTCGAGGAGTTCGAGAAGCGCCTGTGCGGCGTTTCCTACGAGGAAATCGCACGGGCCGGCGGCGGGATTCAATCCACCGTCAACGCAACTCGCGCCGCGGACGCCGAGTCGCTGCTGGCGTCGGCGACCGGACGGGCGAAACGCTTGATGGCCGAGGGCGTCACCACGATCGAAGTGAAGTCCGGCTATGGTTTGGAACTCGACACCGAGCGCCGCTTGCTCGAGGTTGCCCGCGAACTTGGGTTACGGCTGCCCGTATCCATTCGCACGACCTATCTCGGCCTGCATGCGCTGCCGCAGGAATTCCGCACGGACCGTGCGGAGTTCGTGGCCAGGGCGAGCGGCCCGTGGCTCGAATCGCTGGCGGCCGCGGGACTGGTGGACGCCGTGGATGCGTTTTGCGAGAACATTGCTTTTACGCTCGCGGAGACCGAGCAATTCCTGCGCGCGGCGCAAAAACTCGGCTTGCGTGCTCACGTGCATGCGGGCCAGCTGACCGATATGGGCGGAGCGGAGTTGGCGGCGAAATACCACGCGCTGTCCGCCGATCATCTGGAATACCTGAGCGCGGGTGGAGCGGCCGCGCTCGCCGCCGCCGGCACCGTGGCGGTGCTCTCGCCGGGCGCCTATTTCACGCTGCGTCAGACCACGCCGCCGCCCGTGGCGCTGCTGCGGCAGGCGGGTGTGGCGATGGCGGTGGCGACCGATTGCAATCCCGGCAGTTCGCCGTGCACCTCCTTGCTGCTTGCGCTCAACATGGGCTGTACCTTGTTCGGGCTGACGCCGGCAGAAGCACTGAGCGGGGCAACTCGGCACGCCGCGCAGGCGCTCGGCATTGAAGCCGACGCCGGCACGCTCGAGGTGGGCAAGCGTGCGGACTTTGCCTTGTACGATATCGATCGCCCCGCGGAGCTCTGCTACAACCTTGGCGCCAATCCTTGCGTGGGCGTGGTACGCAGCGGCATCGCTCGCGCAGACGCAGGGGCTGTGCTGCACGGACGATGACGCGGCACTCGCGGCTCGATTTCAGTTTGCAGGCCACCGCATCGGGCTCGCGCGCCCGTGCGGCGCGTTTTCGCACGCTGCACAACGAGGTGCTCACGCCCACGTTCATGCCGGTGGGGACGCACGGGGCCGTGCGTGCTCAGCGGCGCGAAGACGTACTGGAGAGCGGTGCTCGAATACTGCTCACGAACACCTATCATTTGATGCTGCGGCCCGGAGTCGAGCTGTTCGAACAGTTCGGGGGCATACATCGATTCATGAATTGGCCGCGCTCGGTGTTGACCGATTCCGGCGGATTCCAGATCTTCTCGCTGCCCGGAAGCCGCTCCATCACCGAGGAATGCGCCCAATTCAAGAGTTATGTCGATCAGACGACGGTGCGCCTGAGCCCCGAGAGCAGCATTGCCGCGCAGCGAGCCATCGGCAGCGACATCATGATGGTTCTCGATCAATGCGTGCCGTCGACCGTTGAGCGCGGTATCGCCGAGCAGGCCATGCATCTGACGCACCGCTGGGCCCAGCGCAGCCTGGATGCGCGCGGCGATTCGCCGCAGGCCTTGTTCGGCATCGTGCAAGGGGCAAGCTATGCGGATCTGCGCGCGCAGAGCGCACGGGCGATCACGGAGATGCCGTTCGATGGTTTCGCGATCGGCGGCTTGGCCGTGGGCGAGGGGGCAGGCGAGCGCGAGGACTGCACCGCCATCGTCACCGAACTGCTGCCGCAGGATCGTCCTCGCTATCTGATGGGCGTCGGCACGACGCGAGATCTGCTCGAGGCCGTGCATCGTGGCGTCGACATGTTCGACTGCATCCTGCCGACGGCGTTGGCGAAGCAAGGCGTTGCCTTTACCAGCGTCGGGCGCCGCGACCTGCGGCGGGCCGCTTACCGGACCCTGGAGGGCCCGATCGACCCCGCGTGCGGATGCCCTACGTGCGCCACCTACTCGATTGCCTATCTGTTCCATTTGCATCGCGTGAGTGAGCCGCAGGGATGGCAGCTCCTGGGGCTGCACAACGTGCACTTCTATATGCAGCTGATGCGCACCATGCGCGAGCACATCCTTGCGGATACCTGGCTCGAGTTCTACCGTGCCCAGCGCGATGTGCTGGATGCGCGCGACAGCTACGGACCGCCGGTGCGTCACGTCACCAAGGCGCAGCGGCAAAAACAGAAGTTGAATCTCGGCCGTTACGAGGTCGTGGTCGGCGGCGGCGTGGGCCGCATTCGCGACACGGTCTCCGGCGAAGTCATGCATTCGGTCAACGATCCGGCCGAAGAGGCGCGGTCTCTTTACGTCGAGCAGTCGGGCCTGGTCGAGCGCCTGCGGGACGGGGGTGGCGCGCCGCTCGTGGTGTGGGACGTGGGCTTGGGCGCGGCGGCGAATGCGATGGCCGCGATTCACGCGGTCGAGACGATGTCGGAGCTGGCGGCGCTGTCTCGGAGCATGCCGCACCTGGCCGGCCCGCCGTACCGGGGCGTGCCGCCGCCCGTGGGCGAAGCGCAGCGTGCGGGCGGCAGCGCACGCGTACTGAAGCTGGTCAGTTTCGAAAATGACCTGGATTCATTGGCGCTCGCCTTGCGGCATCCCGCATGGTTCAAACATCTGCATCATCCGGCGCCATGGTCGCTGTTGGCCCGAGATCGCTGGACCGATGCTGCCGGCTCGATCGACTGGACGCTGCTGCGCGGTGATTTTGGCGCGCGCAAGTTCGAAGCGCCGCTGCCCGATATCATTTTCTTCGATCCGTTCTCGTTCAAGAGCGACAGCGCATTGTGGACGTTGGGTGCGTTTCGTGAACTGGCGAATGTTCTGGCCGACAGGGCCGCCGAACTGTTCACGTACACCTATTCAACCCGCGTGCGCGCGGCGATGTTGGCCGCAGGATTCCATGTGGCCAAGGGCCGCGGTACGGGACCGAAGGCAGAAACCACCGTCGGGCTTACCGCGCGTGCAGCCGGTCTGGCGCACGGGCGCGAACTCCTGGGACAGGAGTGGCTCGACAAATGGCGGCGCAGCGATGCCCGGACGCCGCACGGTGTCAGCGCCGACGACGTCTCCTGGTGCGCCGCCGTTGAGGGGCATCCGCAGTTTCGCTAGCGCGCCTTGGCGGGCCGTCCGCGGGCGCGGTGACGGGGGAGGGCTCGATTTCGGGTCGGATTTGAATAGTCGGCGGGTAATATCCTTGCTGCGTTGCAGCAATTACCTTGACACTGCGGCCCTCGGTTCCTACAATCGCCGGCCTTTGTCGCTGGGCACAGGCTTCGCTGCGTGCTCGAGCTTCTTTAATTAAAGGTTTTGCTTCATTCAAGGTCGCGCCAGGCGCGTGACCCTCAAAGGTATTTATGGCGACGACGACCCAACTTATTCGTACCGGCCGCAATGAGCCCGCTTGGAAGTCCAAGGTTCCGGCGCTGGCGGCGTCACCGCAGAAGCGCGGTGTGTGCACTCGCGTGTACACCACCACGCCGAAGAAGCCCAACTCGGCCCTGCGCAAGGTGTGCCGCGTGCGGTTGACCAACGGCTACGAGGTATCGAGCTACATCGGCGGCGAAGGCCACAATTTGCAAGAGCACTCGGTGGTGTTGATCCGTGGCGGCCGCGTCAAGGATCTTCCCGGCGTGCGTTACCACACGGTGCGCGGTGCGCTCGATTGCGCCGGCGTTACCGACCGTCGCCAAGGCCGTTCCAAGTACGGCGCGAAGCGTCCGAAGAAATAACTAAAGTAGGTTTCCATGTCCCGCAGAGCAGCAGCCCCCCATCGCACCATCCTTCCCGATCCCAAGTTCGGGAACGATATGTTGGCCAAATTCATCAACATGGTGATGGAGCGCGGCAAGAAGTCCGCCGCCGAGAAAATCGTTTACGGCGCCATTGACCGCATTGGCGAGAAGAAGAGCGGCGCCGTCGGCAGCGAGGCCATTGCTGTGTTGCAGCAGGCGCTGGACAATGTAAAGCCGGTCGTCGAAGTCAAATCCCGTCGTGTCGGCGGCGCCACTTACCAGGTGCCCGTCGAGGTCCGTGCCAACCGTCGTCAGACACTGGCCATGCGTTGGGTCATCGAAGCGGCCACCGCGCGCAGCGAGAAGTCCATGGCGCATCGCCTGGCGGCCGAGTTGATGGAAGCGGCGGAGAACCGCGGTGCCGCCGTGCGCAAGCGTGAGGACACGCATCGCATGGCCGAAGCCAACAAGGCGTTCGCGCACTATCGCTGGTAGGGTGGCCTGCCGCTTGGGAAAGCGGCGGCGAGACCCCATATAGAGAGGGCCGCCGGCGACATGGGTCGCCCGGCGGGTAAATTGATTAAATGCTCGCGCAGCGAGCAACTATCGGGCGGGGCCTCATTGGCCCCGTTTAAAGTTGCGCGAAGCGCATGGATATAGCCCGTTAATTCAGCGCGAAGCGCGAGACACATGGCACGTACGACGCCCATCGAAAGATACCGGAATATCGGTATCTCTGCGCACATCGACGCGGGTAAAACCACCGCGACGGAGCGCATCCTGTTCTATACAGGGGTGTCGCACAAGATCGGCGAAGTGCACGACGGCGCTGCGGTCATGGATTACATGGAGCAGGAGCAGGAGCGCGGCATCACCATCACCGCCGCGGCCACGACCTGTTTCTGGAAGGGGATGGACAAGAGCTTCCCCGAGTATCGGATCAATATCATCGATACGCCGGGACACGTCGACTTCACCATCGAGGTGGAGCGCAGTTTGCGCGTGCTCGATTCGGCGGTGGCCGTGTACTGCGCGGTGTCGGGCGTGCAGCCGCAGTCCGAGACCGTCTGGCGTCAAATGAACAAGTACGGTGTTCCGCGCATCGCGTTCGTCAACAAGATGGACCGTGCCGGGGCCAATTTCCTGCGCTGTGTCGAGCAGATCAGAACCCGGCTGCGGGGCAATCCGGTACCCATTCAATTACCCATTGGTGCCGAGGATGAATTCATCGGCGTCGTCGATCTCGTGAAAATGAAATCGATTTTCTGGGATGACGCCACTCAAGGCATGAAGTTCGAGTATCGCGAAATACCCGCCGAGATGCTGAAGGAGTGCGAGGAATGGCGCGCTAAAATGATCGAAGCCGCCGCCGAGGGCGATGAGCAGCTGCTCAACAAGTACCTGGAAAGCGGCGAACTCAGCGACGAGGAGATCAAACTCGGCTTACGCGAGCGTGCCCTCAAGAACGAGGTTTGTCTCGTGACTTGCGGCTCCGCGTTCAAGAACAAGGGCGTGCAGGCGGTACTCGACGCCATCGTTGAGTACATGCCCTCGCCCACCGATGTGCCGGCGGTGAAGGGCCTGAGCGAGCATGGCGAGGTGTTGACCCGCAAACCCGATGACGACGCGCCGTTCTCCGCGCTGGCTTTCAAGATTCTGAACGATCCGTTCGTGGGGAACCTGACCTTCTTCCGGGTGTATTCCGGCACGCTCAATTCGGGCGATCAGGTATATGTGCCGGCAAAGAATCGCACGGAGCGTATTGGCCGTCTGCTGCAGATGCACGCGAGCGAGCGCTCCGAAATCAAGGAGGTCCGCGCCGGCGATATCGCGGCGGCGGTCGGCCTCAAGGACGTGACCACGGGCGATACCCTGTCGGATCCGGGCAAAGTCATCATTCTGGAGAAGATGGAGTTTCCCGAACCCGTCATCTCGGTCGCGGTCGAACCGAAGACCAAAGTCGATCAGGAGAAGATGGGCTTTGCCCTGCAGCGGCTGGCGAAGGAAGATCCGTCGTTTCGCGTGCACACCGATCAGGAATCGGGCCAGACCATTATTTCAGGCATGGGCGAGCTGCATCTGGAAATCATCGTCGACCGCATGAAACGCGAGTTCAAGGTCGACGCGAATGTCGGCAAGCCGCAGGTTGCCTACCGCGAGACCATCAAGGACAGCGTCGAATCCGAGGGCAAGTTCGTACGCCAATCGGGTGGTCGTGGGCAATATGGCCACGTGTGGCTGAAGATCGAACCGCAACCGGCAGGCTCGGGCTACAATTTCGTCAACGGCATCGTCGGCGGGGCGGTGCCGCGGGAGTTCATCCCGGCCGTGGACAAGGGCATTCAAGAGGCCGTGCAAACCGGCGTCATCGCAGGCTACCCGATCGTCGACGTGAAGGTCACGATTTTCGACGGTTCGTTTCACGACGTCGATTCGAACGAAATGGCGTTCAAAATCGCCGGCTCGATGGGCTTCAAGGACGGCTTTCGCAAGGCGAAGCCGGTGCTGCTCGAGCCCATCATGAAAGTCGAGGTCGTGACGCCCGAGGATTATTACGGCGACATCGTCGGCGACTTGAATCGCCGGCGCGGGCAGATCATCGGCATGGAGGATTCTCAGTCCGGCAAGGTCGTGACTGCGGAAGTGCCGCTGGCCGAGATGTTTCAGTATTCGACGGCGATGCGCTCCATGAGCCAGGGACGCGCGAACTACACGATGGAGTTCGCGAAGTACATGGAAGTGCCGACCAACGTCGCCGACGCCGTGATGAAGATAGCTTCGTAGAATTCAGATCCCATACGCCTGCTTTTCAATTTCTTTTTAATTTCTGAGGGGTACTTGCCGTGTCGAAGGGGAAGTTTGAGCGAAACAAGCCGCACGTGAACGTGGGGACGATTGGACATGTCGATCATGGCAAGACGACCTTGACGGCGGCGCTGACGAAGGTGATGGCGGAGAAGTTTGGGGGTGAGTACAAGGCTTACGACCAGATTGACAAGGCACCGGAGGAGCGTGCGCGCGGGATCACGATAGCGACGGCGCACGTGGAGTACCAGAGCGAGGCGCGGCACTACGCGCACGTGGACTGTCCCGGGCATGCGGACTACGTGAAGAACATGATCACGGGAGCGGCGCAGATGGACGGGGCGATATTGGTGTGTTCGGCGGCGGACGGTCCGATGCCGCAGACGCGGGAGCACATTTTGCTGGCGCGGCAGGTGGGGGTGCCGTACATCGTGGTGTTTTTGAACAAGGCGGACATGGTGGATGACGCGGAGCTTTTGGAGCTGGTGGAGCTCGAAGTGCGCGATTTGCTGACGCTGTACAAGTTTCCGGGGGATGAGACGCCGATCGTGACGGGCTCGGCGCTGAAGGCGCTGGAGGGGGACACCTCGGAGATTGGGGTGCCTGCGGTGCTGAAGCTGGTGAAGGCGCTGGATGATTACATTCCGGTGCCGAAGCGGGCGGTGGAAGGGGCGTTTTTGATGCCGGTGGAGGACGTATTCTCGATCGCGGGACGCGGCACGGTGGTGACGGGGCGCATTGAGCGTGGGATCGTGAAGATCAACGACGAAGTGGAGATTGTGGGGATTCGGCCGACGACGAAGACGACGTGCACGGGNNGAGGCGGAGGTGTACGTGCTGAGCAAGGAGGAGGGGGGCCGTCACACGCCGTTCTTCAAGGGGTATCGGCCGCAGTTTTATTTTCGGACCACGGACGTGACGGGGGCGGTGGAGTTGCCGGAGGGCGTGGAGATGGTGATGCCCGGGGACAACATCAAGATCGTGGTGGAGCTGATTGCGCCGATCGCGATGGAGCAGGGACTGCGCTTTGCGATCCGCGAGGGCGGCAAGACCGTGGGCGCGGGAGTTGTAGCCAAGGTGATCGCGTGAGCCGTGCGACCAAGACCGTGGGCGCCGGTGTCGTCGCCAAGGTGATCGCGTAGGTTTGGTCTTAAGCCCGCGCAAGCGGGCCTAACGGACGGGGC
>PLAH01000101.1 GCA_003134045.1 Gammaproteobacteria bacterium | reverse complement strand
GGAGAATCAGGTCAAGCGCGGCGCACACACGCAGCCGATTCAGGCCGCTGTCACTCTCGCCGACCCGCCCAAGGTTGTCTTCGCCGCACCCAAACAGGCCCTGTCAAAGAGGTAATCCGTCTTTTACCAAACCGCTCTATAATGGGAGCGTTCCTTCAGAAAGAGGCGACGGACCGATGAAGACGTGTCCGCTGTGCGAAACGGCCTATCCGAGCAACCACACGAACTGCCCCACCGACGGCGCGCTGCTCATCGAGTCGCGCCAACTGGAGCCGGGCACGGTCATCCGAGGCAAGTACCGCATCGAGCGCCAGCTCGGCCGCGGCGGCATGGGCACGGTCTACCTTGCCGAACATATTCTGCTGGGCCGTCAGCGGGCGCTCAAATTCATCTCCAGCGAACTCAGCCAGGACTCCACATTCCTGCGCCGCTTCCGCCGCGAGGCGCAGGCCGCCACCCAACTCCAGCACCCCAACGTGGTGCAGGTCGTCGATCTCGACCAGGGTGAGGATGGTTCGCCTTACATGGCCATGGAATACGTTGAAGGCCCTGATCTGCGCCATGCGCTCGCGGCAGGAGCCTTACCGGTGGAGCGCGCTCTGGCCATCGCCCGCGGCATAGCGCAGGGACTGGGCGAGGCGCACGCCAAAGGCATCATCCATCGCGACGTGAAGCCGGAGAACATTCTCCTGGCCGGCGGCAACGGCGCTCCGGAAATCCCCAAGCTGCTCGACTTCGGCATCGCGAAACTCTTGGCGCCGGAATCTCTTTCGCACACGCTGCCGGTGACGCGCCTGCAGGAACGCATCCTGACCCCGGAGAATGCCGCACCCGAGCAAGTGCTGGGGCGGCCGATCACGACCGCCACCGACATCTATTCGCTGGGCGTGCTGCTGTATCGGCTGCTGACCGGGCGCTCGCCCTATCGCTTGCTGAGTTACAGCCAGCTGCAACTCGAACGTGCCATCTGCATGGACGATCCGGTACGGCCGAGCCAGATGGTGGTCGCGAAACTCAGCGGCGAGGCCGACGCGGACCGCAGCCGCATCTCGGATCGCCGCGGACTCTCGCCGCAACGACTGCGGGCGCGGCTCTCCGGCGATTTGGACGCCGTGGTTGCCAAAGCGATGCGCAAGGAGCCGGACCGGCGCTATCAGTCCGTGGAGGCTCTGGCCGACGATCTGAACCGGCATCTGCTCGGGCTGCCGGTGCTCGCGCGGCAGGCCGATTGGCGCTACAACGGTGCCAAGTTCATGCGCCGCCATCTGCTGGCGGTATCCGGCGCCGCCGTGATATTTCTGGGTCTCGCCGCCATCGCTGCGGTCACGCTTTGGCAGAATCATCGCATCGAGCTGGCGCGGCAGGCCACGGCCCAGGAACGCGATCACGCACAACAGGTTTCCGCGTTCCTGGTGGACGTCTTCTCCCAGGCAGACCCCTTCAACGCCCAGGGCCGCGAACCCACCGCCAAGGATCTGCTCGAGCGCGGCGCGGAGCGAATCTCGGGCAACACCGCATTGCAGCCCGAAGTGCGCGCGCAGCTCCTGGAGAGCATCGGGCTCGCCTACCGCCGACAGGGATTGAGCGAACGAGCCATTCCCTTGTTCGAACAAGCCGTCGCCATTCGTCGCGAAGAACGGCCATTCGATCCGCATCGGACGGCCGTGGCGTTGGCGAACCTCGCCCGCGCCTTGACCGATAACGGGCACTTGGTCTCCTCGCAGGCCTACCTGGAACAGGCGCTCGACATGTCGCGCGGCGGCGATCAATCCCCCTCGCCGGAAACCGCCGGCATCCTGGTGCAATTCGGCGAGTTCGAACTGGACGCCAAGAGCGATCCCCAGGAGGCGAGCAAGCTGCTGAACCAGGGACTCGAGATCTATCGCGGCCTGGGCAATCAACATCTGGCAGTCGCCTCGACGCTCAACAGCCTGGCTGCCACTGCGCTTTGGCTCGGCGACTTCCCGCTCGCCGAACGCTATCAGCGCGAATCGGTGACCATTCTGCAAGCCACCGTCAGCCGCAATCACCCGGAATATGCCAAGGCGTTGGCGACCTTGGGCTACATCCTGACTCAACGCGATCGATATCAGGAAGCCGAGCAGATGCTGAACGAGGCGTTGGAAATCGAGCGCACGGTGTTCGGCGCGAACAACCAGCGCGTGGCGGAGATCGAGTCGCACCTGGGCATACTGTACGAGCGGCAAGGCGATTTGCCGCGGGCCATTCAGACCACGCAGATCGCGGTGCGCATCGCCACCGAGCGGCTGGGCATGAACCATTACTTTACCGGTTACTATCTGGATAACCTGGCCAGCCTGTATCTGAAAGCCAATGATCTGTCCGCCGCCGAGCACTACGCCCGCGAGGCGCTTGCCGTGTATGCGCAAACTCTGCCCGCGCGGCATCTCTATGTGAGCTCCACGCGTCGGCTGTTGGGCGAGATCCTGCTGCAGCGACGTTCGCTCGCGGCGGCCGAAACGGAATTGCGAGCCGCAGTGGATATCGACGCGTCCCTCGCGGGCGCGGACAGCTGGCGCGCGGCGCGTTCCGAAGCCACCCTCGGCTGGGCGTTGATCCTGGGCGGCAAAGCCGAGGAAGGCGAGCCCATGTTGGTCGCAGCGCGTAACCGGCTCATCGCGGCGGTGGGCGCGGCGAACCCCGCGACGCAAATGGCCAGTACCCACCTCGCCGAGTACTTTCGGGCTCACCATCGGGACGCGGAGGCGGCAGCGGTTCTCGCCGGCGTGCACAAGGGTTAAGCTTGCGCAACTTAACGCTTGGCTAGCCGCCTGTCCCGCTACCATAGTGCGCATGCGACACGAGGAGTCCTGATGTTCAACCGTAAAATAATCTTCTCGGCCCTGCTCTTTGCCATGGCCGGCACCTCGGGGTTCGTGACGCGCGCGCACGCAGGCGCTCGCGAAGAAGGCCGCTTGCTGGTGGCAACCGAAGTCCTGGAAGAGGTTCAGGCCATGCCGGACTCACGGCTGCCCGATGCCTTGCTGGCTCGCGCGTACGGCATTGCCGTGATACCCGACGTGACCAAGGTCGCGTTCATCTTCGGCGGTCGTCACGGCAACGGCGTGCTGGTGGTGCGCGACAAGCTGAATGCGCCGTGGAGCAACCCGGTGTTCGTTTCTTTGACCGGCGGCAGCTGGGGCTTCCAGGCCGGGGCTCAGTCCTCCGATATCATTCTGGTGTTCACCACCAGGACCGGCGTCGAGGGAATTGCCGGCGGTAAGCTTACCCTGGGCGCCGATGCATCGGTGGCAACCGGCCCGGTCGGCCGTCAGGGATCGGCCGCCACCGATCTGAACTTCAACGCCGAGATCTACTCCTATGCCCGCACCCGCGGATTGTTCGGGGGAATCGCGCTCGACGGCAGCGTGATCGCAATCGACCGATCGGCCAACAGCGCGCTGTATGGCAAGAATGGCGTCACGGCGTCGGACATTTTTTCGGGTCAGGCGCCGGCCGCGCCCGCAACCGCGCAGCGCTTCCTGGAGCGCTTGGCCACGGCGACGCGGACGTCGGTGAGAAGTTCCCCCCAGCCGCAGGCTGACGTTCCCGCGGCCAACGCCGTACCGCCGCCGGCCCCGAGCGCGGAGCCGCCGCGCACCTATCCCTTGGAGGACCAGAAATAGCCGCACCAGAGCCGGTGACGCCATAACGCTGTTCTACGTCTTGCTGGCAGCGGCCGCGTTCGCCGCCGGAGTGCAAAATGCACTCGCCGGCGGCGGCTCGTTTCTCACGTTCCCGGCCTTGCTGCTCACAGGTCTCGATCCGCGCGCCGCCAACATCACCTCGACGGTCGCCTTGTTCCCCGGGCAGTTGACCACCGGCTTTGCGGGTCGGCATCACACTACCGGCACACCCTCGCTCAGCTTTTCGGCCCTGGTCGTGTTGAGCCTGATCGGCGGCGGGTTGGGGGCAGTCCTGTTGCTCGTCACGCCGGTGTCGATCTTCTCTGCGCTGGTCCCTTGGCTCGTCCTGTTCGCCACCGGCGTGTTTGCGTGGGGCAGCTTTTTTCGCCGCGCCGACCTGCCGCGCAGGCCGCTGGGCCGGATCGCAGCGGGCGGCGTGCAGTTTGCGATCTCCATCTACGGCGGTTACTTCGGCGGCGGCATCGGCATCCTGATGCTCGCGGCCCTCACTCTGTCCGGTTTGGCGCTGCGCAACGCGGGCGCTACGAAGAACGTCCTCGGCGGCGTGATGAACGCATCCGCCGTCATCATCTTCGTTTTCTCGCGCGATGTTGCCTGGAGGCAAGTGGCCGTGGCGGCGGTCGCCGCAGTCGCCGGCGGTCAGCTGGGTGCCTATGCGCTGAACCGGGTGAACGACAAGGCGCTGCGCGTATGCATCCTGATTCTCGGCAGCGCGTTGACAATCGGCCTGTTCATGCGATATCACGCCTGATGATGTGGTTGCTTCGCTTGGGCCTTTTGATCGGTCTCGCCGCTTGGTCGCTGCAAGCAGGCGCACGCGCACCGCTGGTGCTGCTCACCGATTTCGGCACGCAGGATGGCGCCGTCGCGGCGATGAAGGGCGTCGCCTACACCGTGTCGCAGGATCTCCTGGTGTCCGACTTGAGCCATGAGAACCCGAGCATTTTCGTCGGCGCCTATCGGCTCTTTCAGGCGGAACAATTCTGGCCGGCGGACACGGTATTCGTCGCCGTCGTCGATCCGGGCGTGGGCACCGCCCGCCGCTCGGTGGTGCTCAAGACACGCACCGGTCATTATTTCGTCGGCCCCGACAACGGTCTGCTGTCGCTGGTGGCCGAACGCGACGGGATCGAAGGGCTGCGTCAGATCGACGAGCGGCTGAACCGCCGACCCGGATCCGACGACTCGCATACCTTTCACGGCCGCGACGTGTTTGCCTATACGGGAGCGCGGCTGGCCGCCGGTGTCATCACGTTCGAGCAGGTGGGACCGCCGCTGGCGGCCCAGACATTGATTGCCATTCCCTACCGCAAAGCCGCCCGGGCCGGCGGCAAGGTGAGCGGCATCATCCCGGTCCTCGACGTGCAGTTCGGCAATGTCTGGAGCAACATCCCGAAGGCGTTATTCGATCAGCTCCACATCGCGCTCGGCGTCCCGGTGCGCGTGCGCATCTACCACGACGAGCAGCTGGTGGCCGATACGCTCGCACCCTACCAGCGTACCTTTGGCGAGGTGCCCATCGGCAAGCCGCTGGTGTACGTCAACAGTCTATTGAATGTTGCCGTCGCCTTGAACCAAGGCAGCTACGCGGCGGCGCATGAAGTGAACTCAGGACCCGATTGGTTCATCGAATTGAGTTCGGAACCGCCCATACCGTAGGTGGGCGCCACGCTGCGGACATGCAGCGTTTCTCAATCCAATCAATCATATACCGTACAATTTTTAGAACGGATCGAATCTGCCCACAGTACGCAGCTTGCTTAAGTTAAAGGATCGGACGAAAGTTGATTTATGGAATTACTGACCGAGCCCGTTATCCGACTGCCACGGCACGCCGTGGACCCTCAGACTGCAAGCGGATGGCTGGATGCCGTCTCCACCGGCGCTTGCGACGGAGCCGAATTCCTGCGCGGCGTGGGCGAATTGCTGCTCCGAGCCCCCGATACCGGCTGGGAGACTTTGGCGCTGCTCGATCAGTACTATCGACGCCGTAAAATCACGCACGAAACCTTCAGCACCCTCAAGAGTCATCTGCAGGACTTGCTGATGGGCAAGGGTGGCGGCGAGAACAGCATTCCGCTGCCGCGCGCGGCTTCGTCCGGTGCCTCGGCCTCGGCTGCTGCCTCGACATGGGCCGCTGCCTCGTCTTCGTCCGCCGCGGACCGCCCTCGGCCGGCCGCGGTCACGCCGATTTTTCCTGCCGCCGATGCCGGCCGGGAGCACGGCGCCGATCGGAAAGACGAGCACGCGCCGGCGGCGAGCCGACCTCCGCGGACCCTCAAGCCCGGCGACGTGCTGCGCGGGCGCTATCGCGTGCAGGAGGTGTTGGGTCAGGGCGGGATGGGCACCGTGTTCGGCGCTATCGATGAATACCGTGTGGATGGTGCGACTGCCGACCAGCGGGTGGCGATCAAGGTCTTGCACAGCGCCATCGTGCAGCGACCCCGTTTATTCACCGAGCTGCGGCGCGAATTCCAACACTTGCAGTCTTTGTCGCATCCGAACATCGTGCGCGTGCACGAATTCGATCGCGACGATGACATTGCGTTCTTCACGATGGAACGGCTGAGCGGCGCGCTGTTGAGCCGCGTTCTGGTCGCCAATCGTTCCGCACCGTTGTACCGGCCCTACGCGCTCGCGATCATTCGCGATGTCGGCGCGGCGGTCGTCCATGCGCACGCCCGCGGCGTCATTCACGGCGACCTCAACCCGGTGAACATCTTCATTACCGACGATGGAGAAGTTCGTGTTCTCGATTTCGGGGCTGCAAGCCCGTTGCGGGGAGGTCCGTGGATTTCCGAATTCGAAAACCAGCCACAAATGGCGGTGGCGACCCCGAGCTACGCCAGCTGCGAACTGCTCGAGGGCGAGACGGCGGATGCACGCGATGATGTCTACGCCCTGGCCTGCGTCGCCTATGTGCTCCTGGCGGGCAGGCATCCGTTTCGCGACCATAGCGCCCTGAAGGCGCGCTCCTCACGCATGAAACCCCCTCGCCCGAGCGGGCTCAATCGACGGCAATGGAAGGCGCTGCGAGCCGGCCTGCAGTTCGAGCGGGCACACCGACCGGCGGATATAGGGACGTGGATCGCGCGGCTCGACGCGCAGGCACCGACCCACCTGCCGCTGCTGTCGGAATTGTTCAAGCCACGCGGGCAGCGGCGGTACGGCGCGATCTGGACGGCCGTTGCCATTGCTGCTGCCTGTATCGCGACGGCTGTTTGGTGGGCGACGACGCATCCCCGAGACATCGCAAGCGCCGGCGCGTCCCTGGGCCGGCTATGGAACCAGATGCCAATCGGCAACGGTCCGCGCGATGCGGCAGCCGATATACCGCCTGTGGTTGCGGGGCGCATGGCAGAGCCTGATGACGCGTTATCCAAGTCGCCGACGTCTCAGCCAAGGCCGCCCGAAGGCGCCCAGTCGGCTTCACCGGCGCCGGCGCTCGCGCCTGCCGCGCCCGCACCGACCGCAACGGCTTCCGCGCCGCCGGCCCACGTCGAGCATGTCCCGCCCGGCGTCGTTGCAGGCTCGGGCACCGCCGCCGGCGTCGTATCCACCGCACCGCTCAATGCCGTGCACGCCCGCGTCGAGTTGGCGGCCGACACCGTGGAGCTGCAACCCGGCGAGGCCACTGCCCGGGTGCAGATCCGCCGCAGCCGCTCGCTGCGCGGCGATGTTGCCTTTACCTGGTGGACCGAATCGGGTACCGCGAGAGCCGGGCGCGATTTCATGCCGGTCAAATCCGAGGTCGAACACATCCCCGAGGGCACGAGCTCGATCACGCTCCTGATTCCCATCGTGGTCGATCCAACACGTCGCGATTCGCGCAGCTTCTACGTCGTCATCGATGAGCCCAGCGACAACGCCGCATTGGGGCCGCGTACGTTGACCATGGTGACCCTCCCCGGATCGGATTGAACCAGCACGCCGCGTTGCTCGCCGAAGCCTGTGATCCCTATCGCAAGGCCGGTTTGTTCGCTTATTTCTTTGCTCGAGGCAAACTCGGCTCCGACCCCGTGTATCGGGCCATACTCGAACGCGGGCTACTGCTCGGGCGCTTACGAATTCTCGACCTAGGTTGCGGCCAAGCGTTGCTGACGGCCTGGTTGCAGGCTGCGGCACGCCTCTGCGACCGCGGCGTCTGGCCCACTGGCTGGCCGGCGGCGCCACGGCCCCTGTCGACGCGCGGTATCGAATTGATGGCGCGCGACGTGAGGCGGGCGCGCAATGCGCTGGGTGCCGCGAGCGACGTGGTGGCCGGCGACATCCGCCACACGGATTTCGGCACCGCCGATGCGGTCGTCGTTTTGGATGTGCTGCACTACATGGTCTCGGATGCACAGCGCGACGTCCTGCAGCGCGTGCGCCAGGCACTGCCGCCGCGCGGGCTCCTGCTGTTGCGCGTCAGCGATGCCGGCGCCGGTCTTCGCTACCGCTACACCCACTGGGTCGATCGCGTGGCCATGTTCTCCCGAGGACATTCTTTCGCGGCGCCGCATTACCGCAGCGTGCGCGAGTGGCAGGCCGTGCTCGGCGACTGCGGCTTCGATAGTGAAGCGCAACCGATGAGCCAGGGCACCCCCTTCGCCAATGTATTGCTGATCGCGCATGCGCGCTGAGTCGGTGCGGCGGCCGATCACCGCACGTACCACTGCGCGTAATCAGGCCCGTCCTGCGATTGATAGCCCTCCGGCATCTCGAATTGCCCCGTGTTGGGCACGCCTTGCCGCATCCCTGACAACATGACCTCCGCGATCTCGCTGTCGTACTTGTACTCCCGAATGAGCAGCGGAATGCCGCCGAGCGTGTCGATATCGGGCCACCACTGCGACAGGCCGAAGTCCACACCCAGCGCAAAATTCGAACCCTGGCGAAACTGACTCAGCGTCTTCATGCCGCTCAAGATCTCCGTACCGCCGGGAACCGAGGCCGGCGGCGCCACACACAGCTCCAATCGCTTGGCCTCGCGCTCGCGCTCCTCCCAGATTCGACAGGCATGTCCGTCCACGGATTCGAATCGTACCGTGACGCGGAATTCGCGTGCGACCGGCTGCCGTATCCGATCGCTGACCACCTGCATGTCGTTCGCTTTACGCTCGGCCTCCGCCCGATCGTCCGGCGCCGCGCTCGCGACCGCATCCCGCAGTTGCTTCACGGCCTCGGTGTAATGGGCGGCGAGCTGGCTCAAGGTTGCGTGCCGTAGGACGTGCACGACCCGCGACGTATTGTCGATGACGTACATGGTCCCATCCTTGAAAACGTAGGCCGTCTTCGCTTTGGGGCCGCCGGCGCGCACTTTGCCGCCCTCCACGAAGTATTGGGTCACGACCGGCGTGACGGGCGGTGCGTTCGGCGACGACAAGGCGAGCTCCGATTGATCGACCGGACGCACGGCCACGTCGTAAAGGACGCCGGCATTCGCCAACACGGGACACAGAAGCAAAGCCAAGACGAGCCTCAAGGTCGAACGTTCCTTGCGAGGGATGACAGACAGAGAGTAACCCACGGCGATTCGGCCGGCGTGGCGTTTCTTGCCTTCGAGGGTACGGCACCCGTCACCGAGGAAACCCTCGCCAAGATCGCAGAGCTCGAGAGCGTCTATGAATTGGACTTGGATGCCCGCGCCAGCCACCGGCTCGAGGAGAAGGCCTGACGGACCAATCAGGGCTTGGGTGGGCTCGGCGCCGCGGCGCCGCCGGCGGGCGCGGGATCGACCGGCACCATGGGCAGGCTGTACGCATCCACCTTGGACTTGGCTTCCTGGTCCTGGCGAGCTCTTTCCTGGGACAACCGCAGCTGCTCGCGGCTGCGCTCGAACTCGGCATTACGCTTGGCCTCGTCCGCGGGATCCACGTCCTTGGCCAGCCGTTCGATCGCGATCCGCGCGTTGAGGCAGTCCGAATCGTTGCGCGCCTTGGACGGGGTTTGATTGCACTTCATGAGCACGCCGTCCAAGGTCACGCGATCCTCCATGAGATCGGCGACCGTCATCGGTGGTATGCGCTTCGGCTCGCACCCGGCGCTGCCGAACACGGCGGCGCAGAGGCAGCTCAAAGCGAGGAATTGTCGGGGCGTATGGGACATATGGCTTTTCAGGAGCAATGGTACCCAAACCCCGCAACGGCGCGAGTCCGCGCCTGTGACGCGTCTCACGACTTGACAATGTTTTCGGCGGCTCGCGCCGACGACGTGAACTTGCGCACGTTAGTCGGCGCCTGTACCGTTCACGGCATGGCTACGCGCAATCCCAAGGACGAACCCAAGCTCGACTTCGAGACGGCCATGCGCGATCTCGAGGAACTGGTCGAACGCTTGGAACAGGGCGACCTGCCGCTCGAGGAATCGCTGGCCGCCTTCGAGAAAGGCGTGCTGCTGACCCGAAACTGCCAGACGGCGCTCAAGGAGGCCGAGCAGAAGGTGGAAATTCTGCTCAAAAAGGCCGGCGAACCGGCGGCCCTGGACTTCGACGCAGACGTGGCGGACTGAACCCAAAGCGTCCTCCCGCACCTGTCGGGGCAACTTTCCGAGCGCCTCCGGGCACCTACGGGGATGTTGAACTTAAGCGATTTCGCCGCTACCTCGAATCCATGAACGTCGCAGCCCCGGCCTTCTCATCCGCAGCGCACGAGCGCCAAGCGTCGTCCATCGAGGATGTGCAAGGTCGCGGCGATACGCGCCGGATAGCCATCGACAAGGTGGGCATCAAGGACATCGTTCATCCGGTGAAGGTCGAGGATCGCGCCCGCGGCGAGCAGCACACGGTCGCAACCTTCAGCATGTATGTGAATCTGCCGCATCATTCCAAGGGCACGCACATGTCGCGCTTCGTCGAAATCCTGCACCGCGAGCGCGCGATCTCGGTGGAGTCGTTCGGCGCAATGCTCGAAGAGATGACCGACCGGTTGGACGCGACGGCCGGCCATATCGAGATGACCTTCCCCTATTTCGTCACGAAGAAGGCGCCCGTCAGCGGCGCCCCGAGCCTCATGAATTACCAGGCCGCGATCGTCGGCCAGTGCCGCGGCGGCAGGACGGAGGTCTGGCTCAAGGTCGTCGTACCCACCACGAGCCTCTGCCCCTGCTCCAAGAAGATGTCCGACTACGGCGCGCACAATCAGCGCTCGCACATCACGCTCACGGCGAAGCTCGACGGACACATGTGGTTCGAAGAGCTGATCGACGTGGCCGAAAGGGAGGCGTCGTGCGAGGTCTACGGCTTGTTGAAGCGGCCGGACGAAAAATACGTCACCGAACGCGCCTACGACAACCCGAAGTTCGTGGAAGACACGGTGCGCGACGTGGCCGCTGCGCTCAACGAGGACCGGCGCGTCCGCTCTTACGTGGTGGACGCGGAGAATCTGGAGTCGATCCACAATCATTCGGCCTACGCGATGATCGAGCTCGACAAGGACGCCGTCGTTTAGGCGCTGCGGGCCGAGGCGCGCTCCGCGCTCTGCAAGCGGCCGATCATGCTGCGCAAGAACACCTGATTGAAGCGCAGCTGGCACTCCGTCGACACCTGTTCGAGCAACGTCGAACTGACTTTCATGACGGTCACGGCGCCCGACGCTTTGATCGTGGCGGTGCGCTTCGCGCCCCGCACATAGCTCGTTTCCCCGAAGCAATCGCCGTTCTCCAGGTAGCCCAGCGCCTTGCTCAGGCGCTCGACCGCGACGCGCCCTTCCACGATGATGTAGAAGCGGTCGTCCATTTCGCCTTCTTTGACGATTTCCTCGCCGTCCGCATAGTCCTGCCAGCTGCTGGCGCGCAATACTTCCCAGATTTCGCTGTGCGAGAATTCATGAAAGAACTTCAGCTTGCGCAACAGGCTGAACTGCTCCTGCTGGTCGATGCGGTTGTACTGCGCACGCAGTTTCTGATGCACGCGCGTCAGCTCTGCGGCGAAATCGAGGCCGGTCTTGCAGCGTTTGGCGGGATCCTTCTGCAGCGCCATGGCCGTGACGTTCTCGAGTTCCTCGGGGATTTCCGGGCGCAGGGTATGGATCGGCGGCGGCGTCGCGTAGACGATCTGATGCAGGAGTTTCTGCAGATTGCCGGCCCTGAAAGGCCGCGTACCCGTGAGCAGTTCGTACATCACCGCGCCCAGGGAATACAGATCGGAGCGGTTGGTGAGTTCGATCGATTGCACTTGTTCCGGCGACATGTACGATGGGCTGCCGGCGATCCCTTCGATGCGTGAAATCTCCGAGTCGGCCACCAGCGCGATGCCGAAATCGATGATGCGGACTTCGCTTTCCAGCGTCAGCATGATGTTGCTGGGCTTGATGTCGCGGTGTATGACGCCGCGGCTGTGCGCGTAGTGCAGTGCGCGCGCGGCCTTGTACATCAATTCGACCACATCGTCGATGCGCAGCAGATTGTCCGGCCTGCAGTACGCGGCGAGCGTACGCGCGCCGTGCACGTGCTCGGTCACGATGTAGCAATGGCCGTTCTCTTCGCCCGCATCGTAGATGGGCAGTATGTTCGGATGCTGCAGCATGCCGACCATGTGCGCTTCCGAGAGAAACATCTTGCGCGCGATGCGCTTGCGGCTCTCATCGCCGCTGGCATCGACGTTGTACACCTTGATCGCCACGTCGCGCCCGTAATACGGGTCGTGCGAGAGGTAGACGACGCCCGTACTGCCCCGGCCAACCTCATTGATAATCACGTACTTGCCGATTTTTTCAGGCAAAGAGGCGCGATTGTTCGAGGACTTCGCGGGATGGGGCCGAATGATGGTCAAGGGTAACCGTGCGCTGTGCAACGACGAGCTTATGCAATGCCGCAGAGGATACTGGGCCCCTCGGCGCCAAACTGTGATTTGGGTCGAGGCTCAGCGAAAGTGGTCGTAACCGTGGGCCGGCGCCGTAAATGAGCGCCCGTCCAACGTCCACTGGACTCCGTTTCCGGGACGCAGCTCACCGATCGCGGTACACATTAAGTTTACTCGCTGCGCCGCGGCCGCCAATTCGGCAAAGCGATGCGGGGCGACCGCGATCAGCAGCTCGTAGTCGTCGCCGGCCGCCAGCGCCCACTCGCGCGCCTGATCCTCGGGAACCACCGACTCGAGCGCCCGCGACAGGGGTAATCGGTCGACGGCAACGTGTGCCGCGAGGCCGCTGGCGAACGCCAGCTTCGCCACATCGCCGGCCAAGCCGTCGGACAGATCCATCGCCGCGCTGGCGATGCCGCGCGCCGCCCGGCCGAATTCGACGCGCGGGCTCGGATACTCGTAACGCGCCACCAGTTCGGCAGCGCTCGTGTAGTGGGCGGTGTGCAACCGGCCGGCCGCCAACGCCAAGCCCGCACCCGCATCGCCCAACGTGCCGGTCACCGCCAGCCAATCGCCGGCCCGCGCGCCGCCGCGCCGCAGCGCCGTGCCCTGCGCCACGTGACCCAGTATCTGAACGCTGATGGTCAATGGGCCCGCCGTGGTATCGCCGCCCACCAACGCCACGCCATGCGTGTCGGCCAGATCCAACAAGCCCGCGGAGAAGCGTTCGAGCCACGCGCCGTCGGCCGACGGCAATGTCAACGCCAGCGTAGCCCAGGCGGGGGTCGCACCCATGGCCGCCATGTCGCTCAAGTTGACGGCGAGCGCGCGGTGGCCGATCGAGCGCGCATCGCAATCGGCGATGAAGTGCCGTCCGGCGACCAGCGTGTCCACGGCGGCCACCAAGTCGGCGCCGGCCGGGACGCGCAACAGCGCCGCATCGTCGCCGATGCCCAAGATCACGTCGGTGCGGTTTCCGGCGGCGGATTTCGACCGCGAGAAATAGCGCTCGATCAGTTCGAACTCGCCGAGAGGCTCAGCGTCGGTCACGGCATCAGCTGAGCGGGTTCGCCACGGGAATGCCGTATTCGTCCGGACGCAACTCCTTGGCGGCGCGGTCCAGCACCGCGTTCACGAATTTATGTCCATCGGTGGCCCCAAATTGCTTCGCCAGCTGGACGGCCTCGGCGAGCGCCACGCGATACGGAAGTTCGGGATGAGCCTCCAGTTCGTGCAGGCCCAGCCACAACACCGCATGTTCGACCGGATCGAGTTCGGGCGGCGGTATCTCGCTCAGCAGCCCCAAGCGCAAGTCGAGCGCCTCTCGATTGGGCGCAATCGCCGTAATCAATTCGCGAAAGTAATCGCGGTCGACGCGCTCCGCTTCCACATCCTCGGCAAATTGCCGATGGGTGTCCTGCCAGGATCGCTCGTTGATCTGCAGCTGATAGAGCGCCTGCAGCGCCAGGCGGCGCGCGAGACTACGGGCACGATGAACGCTCACTTGGGCTACGGTTCCAAGCGCCGCAGCAGATTCGCCATCTCGATCGCCACCAAGGCGCAATCCGCGCCCTTGTTGCCGGCCTTGCCGCCGGCGCGATCCACGGCCTGTTCCATCGTATCCGTGGTCAACACGCCGAACGCGATGGGCACGCCGGATTCGAGGGCGATGCGGGCTATTCCGGAAGCGCACTCGCCCGCCACGTAATCGAAATGCGGAGTCTGGCCGCGCACCACCGCGCCGAGCGCGATCAACGCGTCAAAGCGGCGCGACAGCGCCAACTTGCGCGCCACGATCGGAATGTCGAATGCGCCCGGGACGCGCACGATCTCGATCTGCTTGTCCGTGGCACCATGCCGCTTCAGCGCGTCGAGCGCGCCGCGTATCAAGGGCTCGACCACGAAGTCATTGAAGCGCGCGGCGATGAACGCAAAACGCAAATCGCGTGCGAGCAGCTCCCCTTCGGTTATCTTCGGCAATTCATTGGGCACGGATCAATCCTCGCGCGACCGTTATCGATGAGTTCAAAAGCCGGCAGTATAGTCCCCGGACATTCATTCGCCGCCATCCACGTACTCGGTGACCTCGAGGTCGAAGGCCGCGAGGCCCTGCAACTGTTTCGGTGCACTCAATACCCGCATCCGGGTGAGACCCAGGTCCTTCAAGATCTGTGCGCCGATTCCATAGGTTCGAACCACTGTTGCGCCGGCGTTGCGCACCGATGCCAGCTTTGCGTCCAGCTGCCTCACGCTGTCCATGAAATCCCGCGGCGTCTCCTCCGGACGCAAAATGACCACGACGCCCGAGGCCTCTCTCGCCACGCGCTGCATGGCCGAGCGCAGCGGCCAGCCCAATTTCTCGCTGCGCACACCGACCACGTCGCGCAGCGTGTCCATGATGTGCACGCGGACCAGCGGCGGCACGGCGGAATTCAAATCCCCTTTGACGAGCGCGATGTGCACGTTCTTGTTCACGTGATCCTCGTAGCAACACAGCCGGAACGCGCCATATTCCGAGTCCACCGGCTGATCGTAAATCCTCTCCACAGAGCGCTCGTTCTTGAGGCGATAGCGGATCAGGTCGGCGATGGTGCCGATTTTCAGGTCGTGCTGCTTCGCGAATCGCTCCAGATCCGGACGGCGCGCCATGGTCCCGTCGTCGTTCAGAATCTCGACGATCATCGCGGCGGCGGAGTGACCCGCCAGGCGGGCGAGATCGCATCCCGCCTCGGTGTGACCCGCACGCGTCAGCACCCCGCCCGGCTGCGCCATGAGTGGAAAGATATGCCCCGGCTGCCGCAAATCCTCCGGCCGCGCCTTCGGCGCCACGGCGGTGATGACCGTGTGCGCGCGATCGTGGGCGGAAATCCCCGTGGTGACGCCCTCCGCAGCCTCGATCGACAGCGTGAAGTTGGTGCGATGGGCGCTATCCGTATCGCTCACCATCAGCGGCAATCTCAATTGCCGGCAGCGCTCGCGCGTCAAGGTCAGACAGATGAGACCACGGCCGAAACGCGCCATGAAGTTCACGTCCTCCGGCCGCACGCACTCCGCCGCCATGATGAGGTCGCCCTCGTTCTCGCGGTCCTCGTCATCCATGAGCACGGCCATCTTGCCGAGGCGGATGTCCTCCAGAATTTCGTCGATCGTGTTGAATCCACTCATGTCGCTTGCTCTTCCAGTTTGATCATCGCTCGCTCGAGGTCATGTGGGGGCACCACCTAGACTCTTACAACTAACTGATAATTAACGGCATTTTACGATTTTCATCGTTCATGTCGTCGCCTGCCTGCGCCCACCCATCCGTCGATTGCGCCCGCTCGCCGACCATGGTCATGCCCAGACCGGCATTGTAGCCGCCTCACGATGAGCACACTGCCCGATACGGGCACAGTTCGCATATTCAGGCCTGGGGTGAGTACCCGCCGAGCGGTGTCCGATTGGCGTGTGCACGCAGGTGCAGGGCCCTCGGCTGCCACCCGCCTTGCAGCCGCGACACCCGCCGCGCGCCCGCTCACCACCAGCGCCAGGCCCGTCCCTGGCTCGGTACTGGCTCCAGACTCCTCGCCATCGCTATTCATCACGGCCCGCTCGTCCTGGGCGCCCGACTCGCCGCGATCCCAACTCATTGCGGCAGTTCCCTGGCTGCGCAACCGGGCCGTCACGGAGATCCCGCTCGTCGCGGAAACCTCGCTTGTCGGCGCGACACTCCTACTGTACCCTACCAGTAGGATGCCGGTTGGGGGCGGACTCACGGACATGGTCAGCAAATCCAAGGGACACCAAACTCCGGTCACGAGCTACTACGAGCCCGAGACGGTTCAGCAACTGAAGAAATTGAGCGAAGCCACCCGCATACCTCAGGCAGCGTATCTGCGCGAAGCGCTGGACGACCTGCTGAAGAAATACGCCATGAAATCGCCAAAAACGAAGGGATGACGAGTGTTTTTCTGGATCTTCGCGGCAGTGGCACTGGTACTGGCATTCGCCCCACCCCGGTTTCGGAAAATCGGGTTCGCCGTCTTCGGCGCCGTGTTCATCGTCTTCCTTACCATCGTTCTCGTGAACCGCCGGTCGCCGCCAGCCCCTGCGCCGGTAGCAGCCGCACCCCCCGGTCCGGCCGCTCCGCCGTCCCGGCGTTTCGACTTCGATGCCTACCAACGGGAAAAGCGCGACAAGGAAGACCCCGAGGCGAAAACCCGAATCGCTATAGCGGAGATTCGCTTCGACCAATTGCAGCCGATCGCAGGCATCGAGCCGCGCACCCTTCAAGCCGTGCACGCCAGGCTGTACAACGACTCGCACCAGTTCACCCTGACGGACTACTCGTACTACTTGGTGGTGCAGGACTGCCTGCCCACGACGACAAAATCCGCAACGGCGAACACGACGACGACCAACGACAACGCCGCGGATCGATGCACCACCGTGTACGACCAGCGAGACTCGGTCTCGCTGGTCGTACCCCCCAATCAAGCTCGAGACGTCGCGATTTCGATTCCCAAGAACGCCACCAGCTTCGCCGCGCCCTTCAAACTCCTGGGCACGCCGCGAATCGAGCTCGAGGCGACCGACACCCGAGCGTATCAATCCTCACAGTCGACTCCGTAGCGGAGGTCCCTCATGACCGATGAACCCCATACCGGCCATCCCTCCGGCATCCTGGTCGCGTTCTTGCCCTGCAACGACCTCGACGCCTCGGAGCGATTCTACAATTGCCTTGGATTTACTCGCCCCGGCGGCAAGCCGCGCCAGGACTGCCCGATCCACACTGCATCTTGTGGAACGTCGAAGGCGGACATCTCATTTAACGGCCGCGGTGGAAGGTTGGCTGCTGCCGGGCCGCAACCCCTTCGGGCTGTATTTTTACACCGAGAAAGTCGACGCCTTCGCCAAGATTTTTGCCGCCGAAATTCTCGAGAAGAACGGCCCCGAGGATAAGCCCTGGGGCATGTACGAATTCAACGTGTCCGATCCCGACGAAACCCTCGTGCGCGTCGGCTGGCCAAGCCAGCTACGTTCGACACGCTGACGGAAGCCGGCACCAGCCACAAAGTCTTACTGCTCTGTCTTGCCGAAGTTCGCAAGCCGGTCCAGATATCGCGCGATCACATCGATTTCGATGTTGACGCCCGCGCCCACCACTAGCTCGCCCAAGGTGGTGACCTCGCTGGTATGCGGAATGATGTTGACGTCGAACAAGCGTCCGCCGACCTGGTTGACCGTGAGGCTGACACCGTCGATGCAGATCGATCCCTTCGGCGCCACGAAGCGCATCAGCGCCGCCGGCAATTCGAACTCCAAGCGCCACGAGCGCCCATCCTGATTGGCCGCGGTCAATTTTCCCACCGCGTCGACATGGCCGCTCACCATGTGACCGCCGAGCGCATCGCCGGCGCGCAGGCTGGGTTCCAGATTCACGCGCGAGCCGCGGCCGAGCGAGCCCAGCGTCGTCGTCGCCATGGTTTCACGCGACACATCGGCATAGAACGCGGTGCCCTCGAGCCGGGTGACCGTGAGGCAAACGCCCTGCACGCTCACGCTATCGCCTATCCCGAAACGCGCGGCATCGAGCGCGGCGGCGTCGATTCCCAATTCCAGGTCTCCGCCCTTCTCCTCGATCGAGAGGACGCGGCCCGTCGCAATGATGATTCCAGTGAACATCTTCAAGCCCTTTTCGGAGTAAGTACCAGTCGCAGATCGTTTTGGAGCAACCGCTGATCGCGAAATTCGAATGACGACAGCGCACCCGTACCCAGCAAGTTCATGGCCGGCGTGCCCGGCAAGCTCGGATTGCTCGGTGAACCCGGCTCACGCGCCGACCCCGCCACATCGGGCGCGCCCGGCGCGCCCAAGCCGCGCAAGTCGGCGAGCGGCGCCGCATCGGCACCGAGAAAGAATGGCGCCACGTACAGGATCAACTCATCCACCAGGCCCGCCTCGAGAAACGCCGCCGCCAAGCGCGGCCCGCATTCCACCAACAGTTCGTTGACCTCGAGCGAGGTCAGCCGATCGAGCACCGCGTGCAAGTCCAAGCCGCGGGCCGAACGAGCCACTCGGATCAGGTTGATTCGATGGTCGGTAGCCTGTGGCGCGCCGTGGGGTTTCGCCGCGGCGCTCGTTGCTGCCGCGGCGTTCGTTGCCGCGGCAGCGTAAGGTTGTGCTGCGAGGCGCGGTTCTCCTGCTGCGTGCGACTTTGTTGCGGGACTCGGTTGTACCGCGGGGCTTGGTTCTGCCTCTGCGTGCGGTCGCACCGCCGGGGGCGATTCTGCGACGGCGTCATCGGCCGCGAAAACCAACGCATGCCCGTCGGCAAATACCCGCGAACTCGGCTTGCAACTCAACTCGGAATCCAGCACCACTCGCAAGGGCTGCCGTATCCAGGGTCCATAGGCCAGCCGCACATCGAGCCGAGGGTCGTCGATGCGAACGGTGCCGGCGCCGGTCAACACCGCCGAACTGCGCGCGCGCCAAGTCTGCACGTCGGCACGCGACGCTTCGCCGGTGATCCAATGCTGTCCGCCCGCGGCGGCCGTGGTGCGCGCGTCGAGGCTCATCGCCAATTTCAAACGGATGAATGGCCGGCCGCGTTCGAACCGCGAAAAGAACCCCACGTTGAGCGCGCGCGCCTCCGGCGTCAGCGCGCCCACGGATACCGGGATCCCGGCCGCTTCCAAGCGTGCGATGCCGCCGCCGGCCACTTGAGGATTCGGATCGATGGTGGCGCAGACCACGCGCGAGACGCCCGCCGCGATCAATGCGTCCGCGCAAGGGGGCGTGCGGCCCGTGTGACTGCAGGGCTCGAGCGTCACGTAGGCCGTGGCGCCGCGCGCCTCGGCGCCCGCCGATCGCAGCGCGATCACTTCGGCATGCGGCTCGCCGGCACGCACATGCCAGCCTTCACCGACTATTCGATCTTTGCGCACCAGCACACAGCCCACGCGCGGATTGGGATCCGTCGTGTACAGGCCACGCTCGGCCAATTCGAGAGCTCGGGCCATGAAGGCCCGATCCCGTCCGGGGCCTTCGTCCAGTTCCGCGCTTCGGTTCAGGTTTTGCGCTCGATCCCGCTCAGATGTTCGGCCTAGGTTTTGAGCTCGGTCAGGCTCAGTGGCTCGATCCAGCTCGATGGTCCGGTGCGGCTCCGAGGCCCGGTCCGACACCGGGGCTTGCGTCGGCGGAGTGGCTGCCGTCTTGTTAGTCATTTTCGATCGTCGCCGGGATCATCGCTCCCCGGCAGCAGCGGCAACTGATCCTTGCTGGGTTCGCGGCGGCGGCGGTGCCTACGCAACTGATCGATCTCGACGCGGAATGCCTCGATATCCTGGAAGCTGCGGTACACGGACGCGAAGCGTACGTAGCCCACTTCGTCCAGATGCCGCAGCTCCTCCATGACCATGTCGCCGATGCTGCGCGACGCGATCTCGCGTTCGCCGAGACTGCGCAATTTGTGGCATATGCGCGCTACCGCCTCCTCGATGGCATCGCGGCCCACCGGCCGCTTCTCCAGTGCGCGCTGCATGCCCGACAGCAGCTTGTTCTCATCGAAGGGTTCGCGGCTGCGGTCGCTCTTGACCACCGTGGGCAGCAACAGCTCGGCGGTCTCGAACGTCGTGAAACGCTCCGTGCATTCGAGACACTCGCGACGCCGGCGAATCTGTCGTCCCTCGCCGGCGAGGCGAGAGTCGATGACTTTAGTCTCCGAGTGACCGCAAAATGGGCAGTGCATGGAGGTTGGGTTCAGCCATAGACGGGGAACCGCCGGCACAACGCCATCACTTCGCCGCGCACGCGCTCGACGACGGATTCATCCCCGAGCGCATCCAGCACATCGGCGATCCAATGCGAGAGCAGGCTGACTTCCGCCTCCTTGAATCCTCGGGTGGTCGCGGCCGGTGTACCGATGCGCAGGCCGCTGGTCACCATCGGCGGCCGCGGATCGTTGGGCACGGCGTTCTTGTTCACGGTAATGTGCGCCCGCCCGAGCGCCGCATCGGCATCCTTGCCCGTGATGTTCTTGTCGATCAGATCGAGCAGGAACAGATGATTGTCCGTGCCGCCCGACACGATTTTATAACCGCGCTCCTGCAGCACCTTCGTCATGGCGCGCGCATTGGTCACGACCTGCGCCGAGTACACCTTGAATTCCGGCTGCAAGGCTTCGTAAAAAGCGACCGCCTTGCCGGCGATGACGTGCATCAACGGTCCGCCCTGCGTCCCGGGGAACACCATGGAATTCAACTTCTTGTGCAGGTCCGGATGCGGCCGCGCCAGGATGAGGCCGCCGCGCGGGCCGCGCAGCGTCTTATGCGTGGTGGTGGTCACGACATCGGCAATGGGCACCGGATTGGGATACAAGCCCGTGGCCACCAAGCCGGCCACGTGCGCCATGTCCACGAACAGGTAGGCGCCCACCGAGTCGGCGATCGTGCGGAAACGCGCGAAATCGATGACGCGCGAGTAGGCGGAGAACCCGGCGACGATCATCTTGGGACGATGCTCCTGCGCGAGCCGATCGACTTGCTCGTAGTCGATCTCGGCCGTGTCCGGCCGGACGCCGTATTGAACCGCCTTGAACAGCTTCCCCGAGAAATTCACCTTGGCGCCATGCGTCAAGTGACCGCCATGGTCCAGGCTCATGCCGAGAATGGTATCGCCGGGGTTGAGCAGCGCCAGGTACACCGCGGCGTTCGCCTGCGATCCCGAATGCGGCTGAACGTTGGCGAAGGCTGCCCCGAACAGCTCCTTGGCGCGGTCGATGGCCAGTTGCTCGACGATGTCCACGAACTCGCAGCCGCCGTAGTAGCGCTTGCCCGGATACCCTTCGGCATACTTGTTGGTCAGCACCGAGCCTTGCGCTTCGAGGACACGTGGGCTGGTATAGTTTTCCGAGGCGATGAGTTCGATGTGGTCTTCTTGACGGGTTCGCTCGCCCGCAATGGCCTTCGCGAGTTCGAGATCGAAGCCGGCAATCGTCATGGAAGCGGTGAACATGAGCGGATCTCCCGAAAAATAGCCGGCTAGTCTAGCCGATCGTTCGGGCGCCGTCGCGCCGGGTGCTAGGCGTCCCTGTCCAAAAACGAGCGCACCACCCCCGTCCACGCCCGCGCCAGATTGCGGCGGTTGTATCCCCCGCCGCCCATGCCCAACACCCGGCCATGGCCCTGCTCATCCGCGATTGCACATAATCGGCGGGCCGCGTGCGCGTGCGCGGCCTCGCTGAAGCGCAGATGCGTGATCGGATCGCCGGCCACGCTGTCCGCGCCGCACTGAAACAGGATGAATTCGCTCGGGCGCGCCCGCAGGTAGGCCTCGACCTGCTCCCAAGCCTCCATGAATTGGGCATCCCCGGCGCCCGGCGGAAGCGGCAGATTCAACTTGGTGCCGGCGGCCAGACCCTTGCCGGTCTCCTCGGCCGCGCCGGTGCCGGGATACAGGTCCCGCCCGTCCTCGTGAATATCGGCGAACAGCAGATCGGGATCGTCATCGAACGCGTAGAACACCCCGTCCCCATGATGGGCGTCGATATCGACGTAGGCGATGCGTTTGAGGCCATGGCGGGAACGCAGCTGTTCGACGGCGACCCCGCAATCGTTGAAGACACAGAAGCCGGCGGCCCGGTCGCGCGCCGCATGATGCAGCCCCGCGATGGGCACGAAGGCGCGCCGGCAAGCGCCCGACATGAGCGATTCGACGGCCACCAGGGTGGCACCGACGACCGAACTCGCGGCATCGAAAACGCCGCGAAAGGCCGGCGTGTCTCCGCCATCGAGAAAACCGTCCCCGTTCAGGGACTTCTGCTGCACGAACTCGACGTACTGCGGGCTGTGGAAGGAGGTCAATTCCGCAAGGCTTGCCGTGCGCGGCGATGCATGCACGACCTCGCCCGCCAACCCTTGAGCCGCCAATTCCCGGACGAAGCACTCGTGGCGATCCGAGCCGAAGGGGTGGCCGTTGCCAAACCCATAGCGGGCAATGGCTTCTCCGGCGACAACGGCGACAGTCACTGGCATCGTGCGAAAAGATTAGCATGCGGCGCGCAATCGCCGTGACAAGTTTCCGCGAGTCGCGGATAATTCGCAGGTTCCCCCGATTTCGCATTGTTAACAATAGGTAGCACATGGCTCAGTTCATTTACACCATGAACCGGGTTGGCAAAGTCGTGCCGCCCAAACGCGTGATTTTGCGCGATATTTCCTTGAGTTTTTTCCCGGGCGCGAAGATCGGCGTGCTGGGGTTGAACGGCTCGGGCAAGTCCACCTTGCTCCGGATCATGTCGGGCCTCGACAAGGAAATCGAAGGCGAGGCGCGCGCCCAGACCGGCATCAAGGTCGGCTACCTGCCGCAGGAGCCCTTGCTCGACGAAACCAAGACCGTGCGCGAAGTGGTCGGCGAAGGCGTCGGCGACGTACAAAGCCTCATCGACCGCTTCAACGCCATCAGCGATCGATTCGCCGAGCCCATGTCGGACGACGAGATGAACAAGCTCATGGAAGAGCAGGCGAAGATGCAGGATAAGATCGACGCCGTCGGCGGCTGGGAACTGGAGCGCAAGCTCGAGATCGCCGCGGACTCGTTGCGGCTGCCGCCCTGGGACGCCGTGATCGCCAAGCTCTCCGGCGGCGAGAAGCGCCGCGTTGCCCTGTGCCGGTTGCTGCTGTCGAAGCCCGACATGCTGCTGCTCGACGAACCGACCAACCACCTGGATGCCGAGTCGGTGGCCTGGTTGGAGCATTTCCTCGAGGAGTATCCGAGCACCGTGATCGCGGTCACCCATGACCGATACTTCCTCGACAATGTCGCCGAATGGATCCTGGAGCTCGACCGCGGACACGGCATCCCGTGGGAGGGCAATTATTCCTCGTGGCTGGAACAGAAGGGCCAACGGCTCGCCCAGGAAGAGCGCCAGCAGGACGCACTCGCCAAGACCTTGAAGCGTGAACTCGAATGGGTGCGCACCAACC
>PLAH01000004.1 GCA_003134045.1 Gammaproteobacteria bacterium | reverse complement strand
TCAGATTGGTCCGGAATACTCAGGAAGATCTCTTTCATCCGGACTCGTACGGATATCGGCTGAACAAATCGGCCGCGGATGCGGTAGCCGTGACCCGGGAGCGATGCTGGAAGTACGACTGGTGTGTCGAGTTTGACATCCGTCGTGCGTTCGATGAACTCGACTGGGACCTGATGCGCAAAGCGATCAGTAAGCACGTAAAGGACCCTTGGGCACCACTCTACATCGAGCGATGGCTGACCGCCCCTGCGGTGTCGCCGGACGGGCAGACCGTTCAGCGAAGCAAAGGGGTTCCACAAGGGTCAGTGATCGGCCCGGTGTTGATGAACCTGTACATGCATTACACCTTCGACCGATGGATGCAGCGGCAGTACCCGCAGTGTCCATTTGCCCGCTACGCCGACGATGCGGTGGTCCACTGCCGAAGCCAAGCTGAGGCGGAAGGACTGCTCGCGGCTATTGCGGGACGGTTGAACGAGTGCAAGCTGGAAATGCACCCGGAGAAATCCGGCGTGGTGTATTGCAAGGACAGCAATCGGCGCGGGAACTACCCTCGGATACAGTTTACGTTCCCAGTGTGCTCACCATCCGCCACGGGATTGCGATGACCTTTGATCACATAGAACATGATTGTTGCGAGATCCCAAACAATTCCGTCATGGCGCTGAAGGATCGCATCTCGATCAGAGATCCAGCTTACATGCGATGGTTCTGCACTTAAGTCAAGATAGTTCAGAACAACAGCGGCATAGGCGGCGACTAGGAACACCTGCCGAGCTAATTTCTGATATTGCTCAAGCGCGAAGGGCAGCTTGTGACGGCCCGTGTCTCTGCACGCGCTAACTCTGCACGGCCCCGTGATCGGGCGACGATCCAGGCAATCGCGGCACCGATACCAAGCTCCACGATGTCCGCAATCCATGCTCCCATGGCGATCGCCCACAAAAAAATTCCCCTAAGTGTGTCGAGTCATGCCGCCGCTTCGGTTGGGGTTCGCACCGCCGCTCCGATTTCTGCTCGGCCGCAGGGGTCGCACAAAAAGACGCCGTTGTATAACCCGCGGCCAACGATGCGCCCGTTAGGCAGGTGCGCCCAATTGCCGAATCCGTGGACACAGGTATCGCCAGCCAGCACGTGAAGTTCACAACGCGGGTTGCTGCAGAACGGGTAATCGGACTCGAACGTATGCATTTCCAATTTGATTTGAGGAATTGAATCTCGGGGCGGATGGCCGATAACTGTAGTTATATACAGTATGAGAGAAGAACGATAGACTGCTGGACTCATCGACGGAATCCCACAGCCGAGGCACTGTTTGGCAAGAATCTGAGGATTAAGTGTGACATATATAGCAAGCATGACGTTTATGCCATATGATCTCTCCTATGTGTCCTTTGCCCCCTTTTGATCACGACGGCCTCTTGCCGGCGGGCGATTACGAACTCGACTTTCAAGGGTTGCGCGAATCGTTCTTGGTCACAGGCGCCGGCGGCAAATCTCCGACGTGGGATGCCCCTTGGCGGGAGTTCCTCGTCAACAATCTCCAAATCATGACTGAGCAGCTCTGGACCGCGGGTGTGACCGAGGTCTTTGCCGACGGCTCCTTCGTCGAGGAGAAGGACCATCCGAACGACATTGATGGCTATTTCGTTTGCTCTCTGCAGGCGTTGGCGAGTGGCGAACTCACACGCAAGTTGAACTTGCTCGATCCTCATAAGATTTGGACGTGGGACCCGCGATCCCGGCAAGCTCATCGGGGATATCCGAAGAAGCAGCTTCCTATGTGGCACCGGTACCGGGTGGAACTCTACCCACACGTTGCCGGATTCTTGAGCGGCATTCGCGATCCCAATGGACACGAACTGGAATTTCCATCGGCCTTTCGTCAGTCGCGGCGTGATGGAAAACCGCGCGGTATCATCAAATTAAAACCAGGGGCATCTCCATGATTCGAAACGAAGCGGAGTATCAAGAGGCCTCGCAGCGACTCGCTCAGGAATCTCTGCGGCTTGCCGAACATCGAGCCCGCCTCAAAGAGGCCGGTCTCGGGCACGAAGAAATCAAGCGTGTCATCGATCCGATTGAATCCTTCCATCTGCAGCTACAGGAGGAAGTCGAGGCCTATGAGCGGCTGAAGCGAGGGGAGTTCGCCGAGTTGGATGACCTGCGCGCCGTGGGACATTTGCTCATCACGTCCCGTATCGCCCAGGGTATCTCCCAACGCGAGCTCGCGCGCCGGCTTGGGGCGCATGAATCCCAAGTGTCGCGCGATGAGCGGAATGAATACTTCGGAATTACCCTGGAGCGGGCGGCCAAGATCCTCGATGTGCTCAACGTCCGATTGCATACGAAGATCGCGATCGAACCGCTGCCGCCGGCTCCGGTGGCGCAGGCCTCGTAATGCGGGCTGAATTCGTGAGAAGGTTTTTATGAACGAGCGCCACGATGAGATAGACGATGCCATCGTTGTAGAAGGCCGGCTATACCTACTTACGGCAAACGCGGGGTGCTGGAAATGCGGCCAGCTCCAAGATGTGGTCGCGATTGCCGCTCAAGGGTTGAGCGAGGGTGGTGAACCAATTCCTGATACCCAGGATCCGGGAAGCCTGATTATCTTGAGGGCGGTAGAGGAAATGCCGCCCGAACTTCTCGCGTTCATACAACGCAGGCAGCCCCGATATCAAAAACAGTATTCGCGCACGGCAGAGATGTCGTATTACGCCAATACCTGCCAGTGTGGAGCACTTTTTGGTGATCATTATCTCGTTTCAGAGCCAGGCGGTGCTTTCTTCCCGGAAGATCGTGCCGAGGCGGCAGGCATTGAAATGAGCCGCGTGCCGTGCAGTCAACCGCTGTTGTTCCAATGTGATTATTCGATGGGAAGTGTCGGCGAAATGATTTGGGAAAACGCCCGTCGAGATTCTGAATGAACTCGGTATGTGAGCCGGCGTTGAATATTGACCAGGGAGTTTGGACACTATGTCCGCCAAAACAATGTATTGCGGTGCCGGCTGGCGTCCAACTTGCTTGCCGATTCACAGTGAGGTCGCAATCCAGTTTCACCGATAGCTATTACCGTTACGCTTCGCTCTATGTGTCGACATCCGTAGTCCATTTCAGCAATTGTTGTCGTGAAGTGGGCAAATCCAGTGCAAACACACCATCCGGGCCTCGAAACATTGAACTTCCGAACTCTGCCCGGCTTCGGGGAGTACGCATTCATTTGGAGTAAGTAATGCAGGACGATGAGATTACGATACGATTTGCAGCGCATGACAAGAGTGGGAAATCCGATTTGACTGCTGCCGAATTGGGTGCGCTTATGACTGGGGTGAGTCGCAGTCTAAACAAACTGTATCTGGAATCGCCTCAGTGCCGCGACGAGGTTGTACCGAATGCCGCTTACACTGAAAGAGACACGTGCCATCAGTGGTCTGTCAGACGTACTTTATGACTTTCTTCCTGGGTCGGGAAATTCGAGCTGGAAGGGTCATGTCAATTTTTCTTCGGTTGCAGCCAAGGTAGGGCTCGCGGAGTTCTGGCAAGGCGGCAGCAAGAAGCCCGCCATTAACTCTTTGCTTTCGCAGACGCTTCAACGAAAGCGCGGATCGTTCGAAAATCTCATTCTGGAGGTCGTTCGAGGCGGAATTGCCTACCGTGAAAAACAAGGGAAACCAATTACTACGGCGGAGATCGATGCGCTCAATGGTCATATCTACGAGATAGGGTTCAAATTTCCTGATCTTTGGGACAAGCAGTTTCGTGATTCCCTGCGGCAGACGACGGCCCAGCGTGCCCAGGAGAACGTAAGGCGTGCCGACGCGGAGGAACAAACAATATCCAAGTCGGCGGCACGCTCACGGGAGCTGTTGCAGCTCAAAGAAGGATTTTTACAGCTGAGCCAGGATACAGATCGGAACAAAGCCGGCTTAGCACTTGAATCCATGCTAAATCGTCTTTTTTCCATATGCGAGCTAAACCCGCGGGCGCCGTTTCGCGTCGTCGGTGAACAAATAGATGGATCGTTCTTGCTGGATGGGGAGGTCTATCTCGTCGAGGCAAAGTGGGAGAAAGCGGCTCTAAAAGAGGCAGAATTGCTCATCTTTAGGGGTGTAATCGAAGGTAAGTCGAACTTCACCCGTGGAGTATTCATCGCCCTTAATGATGTTACGAACGAAGTGTTAACGGTGGGCTAAAAGC